>JAYUCZ010000186.1:0-19460 GCA_043740065.1 Thiobacillaceae bacterium
GCGGAAGACTTGCCGCTCAAGTTTGTCGCGCATACCCCATGCTTCCGCTCCGAGGCCGGTTCCTATGGCCGCGACACGCGCGGCATGATCCGCCAGCACCAGTTCGACAAAGTAGAAGTGGTGCAAATGGTCAGGCCGGAAGACTCCTACGCGGCGTTGGAAACACTGACCGGCCACGCCGAAGCGATCCTGCAAAAGCTTGGTTTGCCATACCGCAAGATGCTGCTGTGTACCGGCGACATGGGCTTCTCTGCGGCCAAAACCTACGATCTGGAAGTCTGGTTGCCCGCGCAGAATACTTACCGCGAGATTTCCTCCTGCTCTTGCTTTGAAGCCTTTCAGGCGCGGCGTATGCAGGCACGTTTCAGAAACGAGAAGAACAAACCCGAACTGCTGCATACGCTAAATGGCTCCGGCCTGGCCGTAGGCCGCACGCTGGTGGCGGTTCTGGAAAACTATCAGAACGCTGACGGCAGCGTGACCATCCCGGAGGCCTTGCGCGGCTACATGGGTGGGGTGGAGAAACTTACTTGTGCGCGAGCTTGGTGAGTGGCCTGGATTTTCCCAACAGTAGCGGTTTATGCTCTGGCTCCAGTTGGCGCAGGATGTCGTAGTAGTTGCGGATGCTTTCCACCAGAATAACCGCTTCGCCGCCGCGTGCGTAGCCGTATTTGGTGATGCCCTTGTAACCGCCACGGGCGAGCAGCGGCAAAGTCTGTTTGACATCTGCCCAGCTATCCGGATTTAGCCCCTTGGCCTGGGCGATGCGCCGCGCATCTTCCAAGTGCCCTTGCCCCTGATTGTAGGCCGCCAGCGCCAGCCAGGTGCGGTCGGGCTCGGGGATGCGGTCGGGCAGGGTGTCTTTCAGTAAAATTAGATAATGCGCACCAGCCAGTATGCTTTGCCTGGCATCCAGACGGTCGGTCACGCCCATGCGATCGGCGGTTTCTCCCGTCAGCATCATTAACCCGCGCACGCCGGTGGGAGAGGTGGCATAAGGATCCCACTTGGATTCCTGGTAGCCGATGGCGGCGAGCAGTCGCCAGTCCAGGGCGGTTTGTTCTTGCCCAGTCTGAAAATGTATGCGGAATTTTGGCAAAACAGACAAGCGCCTGCTGTGTATGCCCTCTACATCCTCGGTTTCCAGACGTTTGATGTGGCCGTAATAGCGCTCATAAATTTTCTGGAGAGTGCCGTCTCGGCGAGCTTCGATAAAAAATTGATTGAGGCGTCCGTTGAGTTTGTTGGAGGCAGGTAGCAGTGCCCAGGTGACGCGTTCCTGCTTGGACAACACATAGGCAATGTGTAGCGATGGGTACTGATGACGTGCCAGATCAAAATCCTGTTCATTGACCACGATGGCATCAAATTCCTGCTCGCTCAGGCGGCTAAACAAGTCTTCTGGAAATGCGTCCTGAAGCAGCGTCCAGGCAAGCTTCGGATATTTGCGCTGTGCAGCCTGTAAAAGTGGAAGATGCCCGGAGTCCGCCATGGCTGCTATCTTCAGCTTTGCCAGATCAGCAAGCCCCTCGATGCGAGAAGCCGGTTGCTGAGTGACCACGATGACGCTCGTGTTAAACAAGCCAGGACCTGACTGCAAACCTTGTTTAAAAATGGAGTCCTCAATCAGATTGGCGGCGACCAAATGCGTTTTTCGTTCCTGCACCGCTTCAAACAGGGCTGCGTAACTATCCGCCGGTTTCCATTGCACTGTCCAGTTGTTTTTGGCTGCAAATGCCTGCACCAGATCGTAGCTAAAACCAGCAGGTTTCTCGTTGGCATCCAGATAGTACGCGGCGGGTTCATAGCGGGTGATGACCACCAGTTCTTTGCTGGTGTCCGGGTCGGGCACAGGGCGGCTACAGCCAGATAGAACAAACAGGACTAGCCAACCCAGGGTCAGGGCGCGGAGCATGTTGGCAGTCTAACCCAAAGGGCAAAAATTGAGGCCAAGAATTGAGTTGGGCGCGTGCGTAAGAACATGTAGAATCCGCGCTTCTGTTGCGGAGAGGTGGCAGAGTGGTTGAATGCACCGGATTCGAAATCCGGCATACGGGTTCTCCCGTATCGGGGGTTCGAATCCCCCCTTCTCCGCCAGTTTCAATCTATCAAAATCATCTGCATTTTTTTGCCCTTGCCATCGTAGGGGTTGAAAATTCTCCCCGCGTCGTCAAATATCCCTCCTGTTTTAAGCTACATTCCAACTAATGGCAGTCAAAAAAGATACAGGCGTATTGCTCGAACCGGTTAAAGAACGGGTCAAGCCGCCGCCGCTATACAGGGTATTGTTGCTGAATGACGATTACACGCCGATGGAATTTGTGGTGATGGTGCTGCAACGTTTTTTTAGCATGGATCGCGAACGGGCGATGCAAATCATGCTCAAAGTGCATACGGAAGGCATGGGGGTTTGCGGGGTTTTTCCCAAGGACATCGCCAGTACCAAAGTTGAGCAGGTGACCCGTTTTGCGCGGGATAGCCAGCATCCGCTGCAATGTAAGATGGAAATAAGTTGAGCGAAGAGAGTTGACCACATTATGATCGCGCAGGAACTAGAAGTCAGTTTGCACATGGCGTTTATGGACGCGCGCCAGAAACGGCACGAGTTCATCACGGTGGAGCATTTGCTGCTGGCCATGCTGGACAACCCGTCCGCTGCCGAGGTGTTGCGTGCGTGCGGTGCCAATCTGGACGACCTGCGCACCAAACTGACCGGGTTCATCGACGAACATGCACCCAGGTCGGAAGGCGAGGGCGAGGTGGATACGCAGCCTACGCTGGGCTTTCAGCGGGTGATCCAGCGCGCAATTCTGCATGTGCAATCCTCGGGCAAAAAAGAAGTGACCGGCGCGAATGTGCTGGTGGCGATGTTTGGCGAGAAAGATTCCCACGCGGTTTATTTTCTGGAACAGCAGGGCATTGCCAGGCTGGATGTAGTCAACTTTATTTCCCACGGCATTGCCAAGATGCCGCAATCTGCTGCCCCACGTCAGGACGAATCCAGCGAGTCCGCACAGGAGGCTGGTACAGCCGGCTCTCCCCTGGAATCCTTCACGCTGAACCTGAATACACAGGCATTGGCGGGCAAGATAGACCCACTGATTGGTCGAGATGCTGAACTGGAACGGGTGATCCAGACCCTGTGTCGTCGTCGCAAGAATAACCCGCTGCTGGTAGGCGAAGCGGGCGTGGGTAAAACCGCAATTGCAGAAGGGCTGGCACGCCGCATCGTTGAAGGCGCGGTGCCGGAAATTCTGCTTGGCAGTACCGTTTATTCGCTGGACATGGGTTCGCTACTGGCGGGCACCAAATATCGCGGCGACTTTGAGCAACGTCTGAAAGGCGTGCTGAAACAATTGGCGGATGATGCCAACGCCATCTTGTTTATCGACGAGATTCATACCCTGATTGGCGCGGGTGCAGCTTCTGGCGGCACGCTGGACGCGTCCAATTTGCTGAAACCGGCCTTGAGTTCCGGACAGTTGCGCTGCATCGGTGCAACAACCTATACCGAGTACCGTGGCATTTTTGAGAAAGACCACGCTTTGTCGCGGCGCTTCCAGAAAGTGGATGTGGCCGAACCCAGTGTGGCCGACACCATCGCCATTTTGCGCGGCCTTAAATCGCGGTTTGAAGATCACCACGGCATTAAATATACCGCTTCTGCACTGATTGCAGCAGCCGAGCTTTCGGCGCGTTTTATCAGCGACCGGCACTTGCCGGACAAAGCCATAGACGTGATCGACGAGGCGGGCGCAGCACAACGCATTCTGCCAAAATCCAAGCAAAAAAAAGTGATCTCGCCGAAGGAAATCGAGGACATCATCGCCAAGATTGCCCGCGTGCCGGCGAAAACCATTTCCGTGGATGACCGCGCTTCGTTAAAGCGTCTCGACCGCGACTTGAAGGCGGTGGTGTATGGACAGGATGTCGCCATCGACGCGCTGGCGACGGCCATCAAGATGTCGCGCAGTGGCCTGGGCAATCCGCAAAAACCGATTGGCTCTTTCCTGTTTTCCGGGCCAACCGGGGTGGGCAAGACGGAAGTCGCCCGGCAACTGGCTTACACGATGGGTATTGAGTTGTTGCGCTTTGACATGTCCGAATACATGGAGCGCCATGCCGTGTCGCGGTTGATTGGTGCGCCACCCGGCTATGTGGGCTTCGATCAGGGCGGGCTGTTGACCGAGGCGGTGAACAAGCATCCTCATGCTGTGCTGTTGCTGGATGAGGTTGAGAAAGCCCATCCGGACATTTTCAATGTGCTGCTCCAGGTCATGGATCACGGCGCACTGACGGATACCAATGGCCGCAAGGCCGATTTTCGCAACGTCATCATCATCATGACCACCAATGCCGGTGCCGAAAATTTGAACAAGAGTTCCATCGGCTTCGCGCAGTCGAGCAAGGCGGGCGACGAGATGATGGACATCAAGCGCATGTTTACGCCGGAATTCCGTAACCGCCTGGATGCCACTATTCCGTTTGCAGCGTTAAGCCACGAAGTCATCATGCGCGTGGTGGATAAATTCCTCATGCAACTGGAAGAACAACTGCACGAGAAAAAAGTCGAGATCAGCTTCTCGGATGCGCTCAGGGATTATCTCGGCAAACATGGTTTTGATCCGATGATGGGTGCCAGGCCCATGGCGCGGCTAATTCAGGACACCATCCGCAAGGCGCTGGCCGACGAGTTGTTATTTGGGCGGTTGTCGGGTGGCGGGCGGGTGCGCGTTGATCTGGATGCAGATGGCAAGGTTGGGCTGGTTTTTCCGGAGGCATTGCTGACCGCCGATGTTTGATCGACTCAGCAGCAAAAAGAAAAAACGGCGCTTGATTCAAGCGCCGTTTTAAATGGGAGTCTGGCTGACCGGGGACTCCGATCGGGGCATCCGAGCCCCTGCCAGACGGTGAAACTGTGTTGTGAAATCCTTATCGTCCGAGTTTGGGCGAACTTTAGGGATAAAATTCGGCGCGGCAGGTTGCTTGGCGGGATTATCAAAGGAAAATTCAAACATGATTCTGGTAACAGGTGGTGCGGGCTTTATCGGCGCTAATTTCGTGATGGAGTGGCTGGCCCGCGAGGGCGAGGCGGTGGTCAATCTGGACAAGCTGACTTATGCGGGCAACCTCGCCAATCTGGAAAGTCTCAAGGACGATGCGCGTCACGTCTTTGTCCAGGGAGATATTGGCGATTTTGATCTGGTTGCCCGCCTGCTCAAACAACATCAGCCGCGTGCGGTGATCAACTTTGCCGCAGAGAGCCATGTGGATCGCTCCATCCATGGCCCTGGCGAATTTGTGCAAACCAATGTGGTGGGCACGTTCAACCTGCTGGAAGCGGTGCGTGCCTATTGGGGGGAACTGGAAGACCACGCAAAAAGCGCTTTCCGTTTCCTGCACGTTTCCACGGATGAAGTGTACGGTTCGCTGGGCAAGGACGATCCGGCTTTTTCCGAAACCACCGCCTACGCGCCCAACAGCCCCTATTCGGCATCCAAAGCGGCCTCGGATCATTTGGTGCGCGCTTACCACCACACTTACGGCCTGCCGGTATTGACGACTAATTGCTCCAACAATTACGGGCCACTTCAATTTCCGGAAAAACTGATCCCGCTAGTCATCCACAATGCCATTTCCGGCAAGCCGCTGCCGATTTACGGCGACGGCAGCAATGTACGCGACTGGCTGTATGTCACCGATCATTGCCTTGGCATCATGGCCGCGCTGGAAAAGGGCAGGGTGGGCGAAACCTACAACATTGGCGGCAACACCGAGAAAACCAATCTGGAAGTCGTCAAAACCATTTGTGCCATTCTGGACGAGCTGCATCCCGACTCGCCCATGGTGCCGCACGAGACGCTGATTACCTATGTAAAAGACCGTCCCGGCCACGATGCGCGTTATGCCATCAATGCCGAAAAAATCCACAATGAATTAGGCTGGACACCGCAGGAAAACTTTGAAACCGGCATCCGTAAAACCGTGGCCTGGTATCTCCAACATCAGGGCTGGGTAGAAAACATCATGTCAGGCGAATACCGCAACTGGTTGCAAACCAACTACGTGGCCAGATAAAAAATAGAGAAGAACATGACAACACGCAAAGGCATTATCCTCGCCGGTGGCTCCGGCACTCGGCTGTATCCCGTTACGCAGGTGGTTTCCAAACAACTGTTGCCGGTGTACGACAAGCCGATGGTGTATTACCCGCTATCTACCTTGATGCTGGCGGGCATACGCGACATTTTGCTGATCTCCACACCGCAGGATACGCCGCGCTTTGAGCAGTTGCTGGGCGACGGCAGCCAGTGGGGATTAAACATCCAGTACGCGATTCAGCCATCACCGGACGGCTTGGCGCAGGCTTTTGTTATTGGCGAAGCGTTTTTGAATGGAGCGCCCAGTGCGCTGGTGTTGGGCGACAACATTTTCTACGGCCACGATATGGCATCCGACCTTAAATTGGCCTCAGCAAGAACCGATGGCGCTTCGGTGTTTGCTTATCCCGTACACGACCCGGAACGCTACGGCGTGGTGGAGTTTGATGCCGCTGGCCGCGCAATCAGTCTGGAAGAAAAACCCAAACAACCCAAGTCGCGTTATGCCGTGACCGGGCTGTATTTTTACGACCAGCGCGTGGTAGAAATTTCCAAACATCTCAAGCCGTCTCCCAGAGGCGAACTGGAGATTACCGATGTCAATCGCCAATATCTGGAATGGGGCGAACTGGACGTGCAGGTCATGGGGCGCGGCCAGGCCTGGCTGGATACCGGCACGCACGAATCGCTGTTGGAAGCGGCGACTTTTATCGAAACCATCGAAAAACGCCAGGGTTTGAAAATCGCCTGCCCGGAAGAAATTGCTTACCGGCTGGGTTTTATCGACGCGGCACAGATTGAACGCCTGGCCGCGCCACTGGCTAAAAATGGCTACGGGCAATATTTGTTGGCATTGTTAAACGAACGGATTTTTTAAGCATGGAGAGAATTGCCACGGCTATTCCCGATGTGTTCGTCATTGCACCCAAGGTGTTCGGCGACGAGCGCGGATTTTTCATGGAAAGCTATAACCAGCGCACCATGCAGGCGCTGGGATTGAACCAGGAATTTGTCCAGGACAACCATTCCCGCTCGGCGCGTGGCGTTTTGCGCGGCTTGCATTACCAGATTGAACAGCCGCAGGGGAAACTGGTGCGGGTAGTGGCGGGCGAAGTGTTCGATGTGGCGGTTGATCTTAGGCGATCATCCCCCACTTTTGGCAAATGGGTCGGTATGACGTTATCGGCAGAGAACAAACGCATGGCCTGGATACCACCGGGATTTGCGCACGGGTTTTATGTGGTTTCCGAACATGCCGAGTTTTTGTACAAGACCACCCATTACTACGCCCCTGAGCATGAGCGCACGCTGAGCTGGAATGACCCGGCCATCGGCATCCAGTGGCCATTGATGGGAGAGCCAAAATTGTCGGCCAAAGATCAGGTCGGGCTGACTTTGACTCAGGCCGAGACCTTCGCATGAGAACCATTTTATTGACCGGGGGTAGTGGGCAGGTTGGCTGGGAATTGCAACGCACGCTGTCCACGCTTGGACAGGTCGTCGCGCCTTCCAGCCAGGAATTTAATCTTGCGCATCCGGCCAGACTGGCTGCGCAAATTCGCCGCATCAAGCCGGATATCATCGTCAACCCCGCTGCCTACACCGCAGTGGACAAGGCCGAGTCCGAGGCTGCGCTGGCCTACGCGATCAATGCCGAAGCACCTGCCGTTCTCGCGCACGAAGCGGCGCGTTTGGGTATTAGCCTGGTGCATTTTTCCACCGACTATGTGTATGACGGCAGCAAGCAAACGCCTTATCTGGAAAGTGATGTCCCTAATCCGCTGGGCGTGTACGGCGCGAGCAAACTGGCGGGCGACGAAGCGGTGCTGGCAAGTGGTGCGCAGCATCTTATCCTGCGCACCAGTTGGGTGTATGGCCGGCGTGGGCGAAATTTTTTGCTGACCATGCAGCGGCTGGCACGCGAGCGCAAAGAATTGTCTGTCGTTGCCGATCAGTTTGGCGCGCCGACCTGGAGCCGCAATATTGCCGAGGCCACTGCACAAATGCTGGTTTTGTGGCTTGCGCCTGGCACCACGCAACAAAATCGCGAAGCCCTGTCTGGCGTGTACCACATGAGCGGCACCGGGCAAACCAGTTGGCACGGTTTTGCCGCCGCTATCCTGGAAAACCTGAAATCTGGCGGCGAAAATCCCGCCCGGCTTAAAGCTATCAGCACACAGGAATATCCAACCCTGGCCAAGCGCCCAATCAACTCCATCCTGAGCAGCGAAAAACTTCAACAAACATTTGGCATTCAGTTGCCGGGCTGGAAAGAAGCGCTAACGCTTTGTCTTGCCTGAAAAACAGCAACCACATCAGGCCAATGCCGCGATCCACTTGGTGGCTCGCCGTAATTTGTTCGCGAGATCGTTGGACAAGTTCTCCAGCACACCGATCTTCAATTGCGGCACTTGTTCTGCAAGTTTGTTGAATTCCGCAGTTTCCAGCACGCGGCATATCACCTCGGTATCGGCGTAAACAGAAGCGCTGCGAGTCGTCTGACCCAGCAGCGCCATCTCGCCAAAATTCATGCCTGGCCCCAGAGAGGCGATGCGCTGATGGCCACCGTCCTGCACGGGAATCAGTATGCTCACCTGGCCGGAGGTGATGAAAAAGATGCGGCCATCTCCCGCCTGGCCGGTTGCCAGTATCTGCACACCCTTGGCGTAAGTTTGTACGCTGGTTAGTGCCTCCACCATCTGCACCAACTCTTTGGGCATACCCTTGAAAAGAGGGTTGTCAGGCAGATGCGCCGATCCTTCGGTAACGGGAGTTTTGTCGCCCAGAATCCTGTTCTCACACCATTCGACAGCCAGATCGTTGTCCTCAAAACTGAGGAAACCATGATCGTCGTCGGCCACGGACTTGCTTAACGGATCCATAATGGCTTTGCGGTTACGCAGTCTGGAAAACACGACGGCGATGTTGTCCGTGCGCAAATTCACCCGTGTCTGGTTCAGCAGCAAGGCGGCGCTTTCTGAGATGCCCTCCACTTGATGCATGTCCAGGATGAAGCTATCTGAATCCGAAGCCAGCTCGCCCATGTGCCGGATCACATACTCCACGCCATCGACTGCAAGAAAGCCCTGCAAGCACAGGTATTTGATGCGATGGGCATGCTTTTGCAGGTAATCACGCATTTCCGGCATGGGCTGACGGCGCGAATGCGCGTCGGCGCCGGTATAGACCCGGCCCAAGGCCATGGCGGGATTGCTGGTATGGTTAAAAACATGCAGATGGAAATCTTGCGAGAACCGTTTGCACGCCGCAATCCCGCGCACGCTGTTGCCCTTCTCATCAAGCGGCGGAGAGAAGATGCCGATGCCAAAACGCCCCGGCAACACGGCGATGACTCCACCGCCCACACCACTCTTGGCGGGCATGCCGACTTCATATAGCCAGCTTCCCGCATAGTCATACATGCCGCAGGTGGCCATAACACTGAGTACGCGCTCGACATGTTCTACTGGCAAAACACGTTGCTTCGTTAGTGGGTGGACACCGCCGTTTGCCAGTGTGGCAGCCATGAACGCAATATCCTGACAGTTGACGAGAACGGAGCACTGCCGGAAATAATTTTCCAACGCAGCCATGGGCTCACCATCAACAATGCCGAAGTTTTTCAGCATCCAGGCGATGGCGCGATTGCGAAAACCGGTTTCGCTTTCGGAGCGGCAAACCGCTTCGTCCACGGTGATATCCCGTCCCATGAAACCGCCCATGGATGTTGCAATCCGTTCCCACTGCGCCTCCGGGGTGTCACCAGCAACCAGGCTGGCAGTCGCAATTGCACCAGCATTGATCATCGGGTTTAACGGAGCACCAGTTTGGGGATTAAGACTGATGGAATTGAAGGCATCCCCGCTGGGCTCGACCCCTATTCTGGAAGTAACAAACTCCCGCCCCCGATCCGCTAATGCGGTTGCATAAACAAAGGGCTTGGAGATGGACTGGATCGTGAAGGGCTGTTCGTAATCGCCGACGGAATAAGCCACGCCGTCCAGCGTGACGAGACAAATACCAAACCAGTCAGGATTAGCCTTGGTAAGTTCAGGGATGTAGCTTGCTACCTGACCAGCACTTAAACCGGCCAGTTGCCCATGGAGTTTTTCAAGGTAGAACTGGATTGGCGATTGCATGAGTTGGCCGAATTTATATGGCTGATAAATTGAAGCAGATATTATGCCAACCAGCCATGCTGAATCGCCGATGCCATTGTTAGACCCCATGCGCTTTGTCGGCCTCGCCTTCGCGATCTTTTGGTCTGGAAACGGAATGAGGCATTCATGCGTTAAGTGCTTGCAAGGTGCTTGTTGCTGGCGTTTTTTGCTTGACCATAGGCCGCATTCTGCATAGAATTGCGCCCTTACCGATTCCTCGATAGCTCAGTTGGTAGAGCGCCGGACTGTTAATCCGTAGGTCCCTGGTTCGAGCCCAGGTCGAGGAGCCAAAACATAAAAGCCACGCAGCAATGCGTGGCTTTTTCGTTTCTTGCGTCAACTACATGTATGTGGACTGGTACATGGACTGGCCGATTTTTATGCGGCAGTCTTTCTTTTCAATACGGTGAGTTCGTTGCGGCCATCGTCTGTCACGCAGTAAGCGATTTTGTCCACTAGATGGTTAATCAGATATACCCCAAAGCCGCCCGGTGCATCGCGCTCCAGTGGGGAGATTTCCAGATGTGGGTCGAATCCCTTTGTTGGATCAAACAAGGGAGCGTTGTCACGTATGCGGACAAGCAACGCAGCAGTGTCTTGTGCAGGGTCTGGTGTGATTTCAATTTCAATATCACCAGTCACGGTTTTGAATCCGTGCATGATGATGTTTGAAACAGCTTCATCGACGGCGAGCAAAAGCTCACCGCCGCGTTCGCTGGTCAATCCGTAGGCCTGTACGCCAGCCTCGATGAAATCACGGACTTTGCCAAGATTATCCAAGTCAGCCTTGATCGCAAGGCTGTTTGGGTTATTCGTAAGGGTGGCAAACAATTGGGAACTCAGAAAGCTTTGAGCGCGCTGTCCAGGTTGCTGTGGATGTCAAAGAACTGGTCAAATCCCAGTGTTTTCATCACTTTTGAGACGGCTTCGGAGGGGTTCAGCAGTTTGAGTTGGCCGCCACCTGAGCTTTTTAGTTTGTTGGAGATGCCATGCATGGCGCGCAAACCCGCACTACCCATATAGCTCACGCCACTCAGATCGAGCAGGATGTTGCTTGAGCCGCTGCCGATCACTTCTCCGGCTTTGGTTTCAAAGTCCATATAGGTTTTGGAATCCAAATCTCCGGTGACATGCAGGATGGTGACCGGGACATTGCCTTTTTCTTCAGAAACGGCGATACGAAGTGCTGTGCTCATAATTTAAACTCCTCCAGTAAAAAATTGCGTACAAATGAAATTCGGTTTCGCAATGCGTTATTAATATGTTTGCTCTGGGTGTACTACTCAGAGTGCAACTATTTTGCTGCCATTTTTTCGCGGTGTACGCTAATCAAAGTAATGTCGTCAAATTGATCTGTCTCACCGATAAAGCCATCAACCGCAGTCAGTATCTTGTGTAGCAGGGCACCACTGTTGCGCGCACCTTCGTTGGCAAGCGCTAACAGGCTTGCTTCCGTGAACTGCTCGCCAGCTTCATTTTGCGCATCAGTAGCCCCGTCAGTGTAGCCAAATAATACTTCTCCGGGAAGAATTTCCGCCATACCGACTTCGTGTTGAGCATGCTCGAACAGGCCGATGACGGGCCCCGTTGGATGTAACTCCAAACGTATGCCGGAAGCGCCGATGATGACCGGGGCTTCGTGGCCCGCGTTGATGTAGCAGAGCTGACCCGTTTCGGGAATGAGCAGCCCGAAAAATACCGACGAGAACATATTGCTGCTGGCATGGGTGGATGCGATGTATTTATTGGTCAGGGCGATGGCATGGCGAAGTGTATTGACCACGTCGTCACGCTCGGGATTTTCACCGACCATGTTGCGGTGCATGGAGATAGAGCGAATCAGGCTGCGGAACAGGGTCATGAACAGCGCGGCACCGAGCCCTTTGTCGCACACATCTCCAATGACGATGCCAACACAGTGCGGTTTTGGCACCACAAAAAAATCATAGAAATCACCGGCGACCTTGCGCGCAGGCTGAAGCACCCCGTTCATGTCCCATCCGGCAATTTCGGGAATGACTTCGGGCAGAAAATTGCGCTGGATTTTCTGGCCAATATCCAGCTCGTTTTCCATGACTTTGGCTTTGACCAGGCGCTCGAATTTTTCCTCGATAATTTCGCTTTCGCGCTTGCACAGCGCCTGTATCAGGGATCTTGCGGCATCGGGTTGGGATGACAGGGTGTCGTAGATGGCAGCCTGTTCCAGCTTGATCAGGGTGGTGTCCATCTCGGCGGTGACGGAGGCGGTGCGCACTTCATGCGATAGCGCGGCAACCTCGCCAAATACCTGTTCTTTGCCCAGGTGGGTAATGACCACATCGTCATTATGAACTCTGACGCAACCGTCAACCACGAAGTACATGGCCGTGCCGATCTCACCCTTACCAAACAGTTTTTCGCCGGCTTTGATCTGAATGAACTGAGATAAATCAGCCAGCGACTTGACGGTTGCGTCGGACGCGCTGGCAAAGAATTGGCTTTTTCTGAGGTACTGACAGGTTTCGTCTAAGGCAAGCATTTTGTTTTTTTGGATTTTCAAGTTTGCTTTCAGATGCCGTCCATTCGAACATTCAGATATGGCCGTAAGCTAATAACTAGGCCATTTGGCTTAGGTGCTATTTGTCTCAGGATAAGCTACGATGGTAACGTTGTTTCAACAAATAGCAAACTAAATGAGGGGGTCAACAATGTCTATTGTACGTTTCATATTTTGTTTATTTCTGGGGTTCAGCCTTCCTGCGCTGGCAGATCAACCTGTTATTGGTTACGTTAAAAACGTAAAAGGTGACGCGCTGGTTATTAACGGCAGCCAGCAGGTCAAGGCCGAAGTGGGCACGCCTGTCGCCACTGGCAGCAAACTCAAGACTGGCAGCAACGCTTCGATGGGTGTTACCTTCAAGGACAACACCGTCATGTCGTTTGGCCCCAATACCGAACTGACCGTGGACGAATATCTTTACGCGCCCAACAGCGGCAAGCTGAAACTGGGTGCCACCATGGCCAGAGGAACACTGGCCTATCTTTCTGGTGCGATTGCCAAAATCAAGCCCGATGCTGTTTCGGTCAAGACTCCCACAGGCACGATCGGCGTGCGCGGCACGCACTTTGTTGTGAAAGTGGAAGACGAATAAGCCAGGAAGGCACAAGCCATGAAATTCACTTCTTCGCGATGGGTTCTTACGCTGGCGCTGCTCGCATTTTCTCAAGCGAGCCTCGCCCAGTCCTATATTGTTTTGCTGAAAAACCCCGTGGACAGTTCGGAAGAACATGTCCACATTACCAATAGTCAGGGAATGTTTGGCATCAACAATCCTGGCTATGGAGCGCCAATCGGAAAACGCATTCAAACTGTGCGTCGTTATGATGCCAACGCGATTAATGCGGACTTTTCTTCCGCGTTAGGCGGGATGTCCAGCATTCTTGAAGCCGGTTTGCCGGTTTTGCCGCATTCTTACGTGGCATTGCTGGCTATCCCTCAGGGCCCGCTGGGCAAGTTGGCATTTAACTCTGAAAGAGGACATGTTCTGCTTGAAAAGGCAGGCCAGGCGGTTCTGATTGACGGCTATTCCGATGACCCGTTTGCGGTTGACGCGCAACAGGTCAGAAAGGACTTTGCTCTTGCGCTGGAATCTTTGGCTGAAATCATCAAGGCAGGACTCCACTCTGGAACCTACGTTGTGCTGCTGGAAAGTCCTGATGGAACGGTCGGTAAAGTCAGCTTTACCGACAACCGTGGCAAGGTACAGATTGAGTCGGCGGGTCAGGCTGTGGATATGGGAACTGGTTTTGCAGAAAACCGGCTTTATAAGGTAGATGACAAACAAATCAAAGACGACTTTGGCAATGCGCTGGATTCAAGGCCGATTTTGCCAGCCAAATATGTGCTTTTATTTCAGAATGGTAACGCCAAGCTCTCCGCAGAATCCGCTGAGGAGGCGAAGAAATTGTTGGCTGACATCAGCACCCGTCCGGCATCAGATGTGACCATTAATGGTCATACCGATACGGTTGGCAAAGATGCGCTAAATGACAAGTTATCGCAGAAGCGTGCCGAGTTTGTTGCTGAACTGATTCGTGGCCAGGGCGTGGAGCCAAGAGCATTGGATATCCAGTACCACGGCAAGCGTGAGCTGTTTGTCAAAACCCCTGACAACACCCCGGAACTTAAAAATCGCCGGGTGGTTATCGACGTGCGCTGAATTGATTGTGGGTCAGGCTAAAGCCTGACCTACAGTCAGGATTTATTCAGGCTGGATTCATGGCCTGCTTATTTCGATGTCATGACCATTCGGTCGCCCAACTCACCCGCTCTTAGCCGTTTCAAATGAAGCGCGACGAGCGGATCATCTGGCCGTTCTATGGCTAGCGCCTCAAAAATCTGCAAGGCTTCTGGTTGTTCAGTGCGCAAGACTTCAAACGCATTTTCGTAAGGAATGTCCCGCACGGCTTCCTCGCCTTCGGCGGCAATAATGGGTTGATAAACCATGAGTGCCAGGGTTTTGCCTTTGAGTACCAGACGACCAACCGGGCGAACCGGTAAATCGGGCTGGCCGGAAAGCGTGTTTTCAGAAATACAAATCAGCGTGCCAAGTTGTTTGTTTACGCTTTCCAGGCGGGCGGCCGTGTTGATCGGGTCGCCCAGTGCGCGATAGTCGAAAATGTTGGTTCCGCCAAAGTTGCCAACGGTCACTTCTCCGGTGTGAACGCCAATACGCGTTTGCCCGAAAGGAATGCCCTTGGCGCTGATTTCGTCAGCGTAGCGCTTGGAAAACCGGTGCATTTCCAGCGCACATTTTATAGCGCGCTGGCGGTGGTCGGGCTGGACTACGGGCGCAGAGAACATGATGGCGACGGCATCGCCAACAATCCGGTCCAGCGTTCCATCGTTGTGAAAAGCGATGGCCACCATTTCATCCAGATAATTGTTCAGCAGCGTAACCGCTTCGATGGGATCAATCTTTTCCATCAGACTGGTAAATCCGGCCAGGTCGGTAAAGATGAAGCTGCATTCCTGGCGCCGGCCGCCTAATTCCAGTTGTTCGGGGTGATCCACCAGATGCGCGACCAGGTTGGGTGAAACATAACGGGCAAAGGCCTGTTTAATCCAGCGTTGGCGGCGTTCGCTGGTTCTATGGTGATACAGGCTGGCGAGGATGAACGTGATGAGCAGGGTCATGCCGGGCATGACCGGATCCAGCAGCAGGCTATGCTGGGAGAACGCAAACCATCCGCCCCAGCCAGCCAGTCCAAAAATCAGCACGGTCGCGACGGCGGATAACACTGCGCCAGCCGAGATACCAATAAACCCGACCAGCAGCCCACCAATCAGGATGACGAGCATTTCCAGGCCGGATGCCCAACTGGGGCGCGACAGTTGGGCATTGGCGAAAATTTGTTCCAGGGCTTGAGCGTGCGCTTCAACCCCCGGCATGATTCGGCGAAGTGGGCTGAAACGTAAATCCATCAAGCCTTGGGCGGAAGTCCCCACCAGTAGAATGTGGCCGCTTAATAATTTATCTGGAACTTGTCCGGCCAGAACTTTCCACACTGGAATGTAGCGCTCCGCTACGGGCTGTGTGTAATGCACCCAGATTTCGCCGTGTGTGGTGGTGGGAACAGTGAGTGCGCCGATGCGGATTTCCTGTAGTCCTTCGCCGGTTGTTTCGCCGGTTTTGATGAAATAGTTGCGTTCGCCCTGGGCGACCCGCAGTGCTTCGGATACCAGCGAGGGCACCGTCTCGTCACCCAGCCGCAGCATCATCGGCACGCGCCGCACGATGCCGTCGGAATCCGGGTTGAAGGAGATCGCGCCATTGCCCGCCGCCGCATCCTGCAAGGCTGGCAAAGATGTGACTGAGCCTTTGAATGGATGCAGGAAGGGCAGCGGTGATGGCCCTAGATTGATGATGTTGTATGGTCTGGCGAAATGCGCGGGCGGCTTGCCTTCGCGTTGCAGGGCATGACCAAGTATCACTTCGCCGTGTGTCAGCGTCTGCGCCAGGATTGCGTCATGATCGGGCAGGGTGCGCAGTGCATTGCGCAAATTGGCAGATGGATGCCACACGCCGAGCATGGCGGTTGGGGAAGTTCGGTCGGGCTCGGCGAACATGACATCGAAAGCGATGGCGGCGGCACCAGCGGCTTGCAGCTTGGTCACGATCTCGGCGATTCTGGTGCGCGGCCACGGCCACTGCCCCAGTCTGGCCAGGCTTTCGTCGTCGATGTCGATGATGCGAACCGGGGTTTCTTGATAGACGCGCGGACTCCAGCGCTGGTACTGGTCGAACACGGTGTTGCGCAGCACTTGCAAAGGCAGCGGATCGAGCAGAAACAAACCGATCCCCAAGGTTACGGAAAGTATGGGCACCAGCCAACCGAGGCTTGGTTTGGGGAGTTTCAGTTTTTTGAGCTTCATGTAAGCGTCTTCGGTCGATGGCTAACTGTACACGATTTTGTTTTTAACCATCGCTTTCCACGGCCAGTTCCGGGATGTGATTAAACGCGATGCGCATGGGCGCAGAGCCAATGCCTTGGTGGGCAGCGCCGAAATGCACAGCGTTGGGACCAAAGCGCTGGTTGATTTGATCCACCGCGATGGATAAGCCTTCGCCCTCGCTGTCTTGCGCGAACAAATCACGGGCGATGCAACGCTGTTCGGTGAGGCCGGATAGCACTACGCCGATTTTCATCGGCGCTTCGCCTGCTGCCGGACGCAGTTTCCACAAGCCATCCAGCACACAGTTGAACTTGAAGGTATCGGCGTGCGGCGCGAAGCGGGTTTGTTCGGCGAAGCGTGCGCCATTTTGATAGCGCACCTGTACGCCCATAGCGCCAGCGTAGTAACCGTAATGGCGCAGGCGCATGGCGGCCTTGTGCAGCAGTCGGTACAGCACGGCCAGCGCCGATTCGTCGTTGCGCATTTCCGGCGGCAGCACGTGCGAATGCCCCACGCTGGAGCGATGCGTGGGCAGCGATGGCAGCACCTCGCCGCGCAGCTTGGCGTAATAGCGGTCGCCTTCGACACCGCCCCAGGCCAGTCGCAGTTTCTCGACAGGCGCGGCACACAGTTGCTCCACGGTATGGATGCCAACGCGCTCAAGCCGCTTTTCCATGCCGTGGTTGATGCCGTTCAGATCAGTTGGCTCCAGCTTGTGCAAAATCTGCGGCAGCTCTTGCTGGTGGATCAGTTCCAGCCCATCGGGTTTTTTGAAGTTGGATGCGGTCTTGGATAAAAAGCGGTTGGGCGCAATGCCGATGGAGCAATGCATGACCTCGCCAGCCTGCTGATAAATTGCTTGCTTGATCTGACGCGCCAGCTTAACGGCGTGAATTTCCTGAGTGTGGCGACCGGTTAAATCCAGCGCCATCTCGTCAATCGACAGCACCGCTGAAACCGGATAACAGCTTTCTACCGCCGCGATGATTTTGTGGTGCATCTCCACATACACGGATGGACGCGCCTGCACAAAGCGGATGGTCTTGCAGCGTTTGCGCGCCTCCCATACCGGCGTGCCGGTCTTGATGCCAAACTGCTTGGCCTGAATGCTGGCCGCGATGCAGCAGGTGGTTTCCGCCAGCACCGGCAACACGCCAACCGGCTGGCCGCGTAGCGCCGGATTGAGCTGCTGCTCAACCGAGGCAAAGAAGGAATTGAGATCGACGTAAAGAGAGTGAAACATTCAGGATTCCCTCGGTGGGAGTCTGAATTTTAGCTGGCGTAGGGCGGATGAGCGTAGCGTTATCCGTCAAGAAAACTTTCATCAAATACGACTTTAAGGCAACATATACCAATGCCTGATTATCATCGTAACCGTGTGCCTGACGGCACTTATTTCTTTGCCGTAAACTTAATAGAACGCCGATTGCGCTTGCTTGTGAAGCATATTAATCACTTGCACGAAGCAGTGCGTGTGGTGCGATAAATCAAGTCGTTTCATAAAAAATAAAAAAATAATAGGGGACGTACCACGTTTTAATTTCACCTAATGTCCTATATAACACATGGTTATTGCTTATCAGCAAATCACTCATTTAATAATTTTTCTAATTTAGGCCACACATTATCTTGCAATTTAAGCTGTGCCGCTGCTATAGGGTGCAAACCATCATCTTGAATTAAGTTGGGCTTGCCTGCCACGCCTTCTAACAAAAATGGGACTAATTTTATTTTGTGTTGCTTGGCCAAAATTACATAACTCGCACTAAAATCTCGACTATATTTTTGGCCGTAATTGGGTGGAATTTTCATGCCAACCAATAGCAGCTTGGTTTTAGCGGCTTTGGCTTGCAAAATCATATTGTTTAAATTGCTGCGCATTTCATTTATAGGCAAACCGCGCAAGCCGTCGTTTGCGCCTAGTTCTAGTATCACGATGCTGGGTTTGTGTGTGGCTAGCATCTCACTAAAGCGCGCTAAGCCTCCACTGGTAGTCTCGCCACTGATGCTGGCATTCACCACTTGATAAGGTAGTTTTTGTTGACTTACTCGTGTTTGCAACAGGCTCACCCAGCTTTGATTTTGTCCAATACCGTAACCCGCCGATAAGCTATCGCCAAACACCACGATGGTTTGCGTGCCAGGGTTTATTAACTTGGCGGATGCGTGCAATGCAACCAAAGCCGTTACAATGACACTAAACCCAAGCAGCCAATTTCTTAGTTGCAGATTAAAAGACATAAAACTTAAAAAACGAGAACGCATGTATGTTACTTTCTGAAGCCAATTTAAAACCAAATATTCAATTAAGACCTTATAAGCTAACGCTTAAGCCTGCCATTTTAGCGACAAACCTAGCCAAAAGTGTGGGCGAGGGTGATAACACCATCGAAATTCTGCGTAATTTGAATTTAGCAGTCGCCCAAGGTGAAAGCGTGGCGATTGTGGGCAGTTCAGGTTCGGGCAAATCTACCTTGCTTGGCTTGCTGGCGGGGCTGGACAACCCAACTAGCGGCAGCGTGACCGTGGAAGGCGCGCTCTTTAGCGGTTTGGATGAAGACGCGCGCGCGGCGGTGCGCGGCAAGCGTATGGGATTTGTGTTTCAGTCGTTTCAATTATTGAGCACCATGACCGCACTGGAAAACGTGATGCTGCCTTTGCAACTGGCCAATCGTGCAGACGCCGAACTGGTAGCAATTGCTACTTTAGAAAAAGTAGGGCTAGGTGAGCGCTTAACACATTACCCTAAACAACTCTCGGGTG
>JAYUCZ010000187.1:0-3668 GCA_043740065.1 Thiobacillaceae bacterium
CGGGTTGTATCTGCTGTACGCGCTGGTCAACCCGCTCACCATGTGGTTGACGCTGGCGACTTTTGTCGGCTACGCGGTGATTTATACCGTGATTCTCAAGCCCGCCACGCCACAAAATATTGTCATTGGCGGCGCATCTGGTGCCATGCCGCCAGTGCTGGGCTGGGCGGCGGTAACGGGCGAAGTCAGCCATGATGCGCTGTTGCTGTTCCTGATTATTTTTGCCTGGACACCGCCGCATTTCTGGGCGCTGGCACTTTATCGCAAGGACGAATATGCGCGGGCGGGCTTACCTATGTTGCCAGTCACGCACGGCGATAAATTCACCCAACTGCATGTGCTGCTCTACACATTTATATTGCTGGCGGTCACCATTTTGCCCGTGACCACGGGAATGGGCGGCTGGATTTATCTGGTTGCCGCGCTGGTGCTGGGCGGCATGTTCATGGCCTATGCCTGGCGGCTGTTGCGCAACTATTCTGACGAACTGGCGAAACGCACTTTCCGGTTTTCCATCTGGTATCTCAGCCTGCTGTTTGCCGCCATGCTGGTGGATCACTATTTCAAGTTTCCCGTTTGAGGCGCACCCCCCATTCTAATTGGGCAGATATTCAGACCAGTTTGTTATACTTTCCGGCAAACATAATAAGGGGGCTGAAATGATTCTGTCTCGTACCAGTCAATATGCTGTGCAGGCGCTGATTTATATGGCGACCCAGCCAGCCAATGCGCCGGTGTTGAACAAGGACATCGCGGCGAAGCTCTATGTGCCCGCGCCTTATCTGGCAAAAATCCTGCAAAGCCTGGCCAAAGGTGAGCTGCTTTATTCGTACCGGGGTCGCATGGGCGGCTTCTGTCTCAAGGAAGACGGCTTGAGCATGAGTCTGATGGATATCCTGCTGCAAACTGAAGGGTCAAGCTTTACCCAAAGCTGTTTCCTGGGGCTTAAAAAATGTTCCGATGAAACTGCCTGTCCGCTGCATTTTCGTTGGGCTCCAGTCAAGGAAAAAATCATCGCACTGCTGAAAGAAACCAGCCTGGAAAAACTTGCCAAAGCCGTGCAGTCCGGCAAATACCGGCTGGCGGATTTGCCCGGAGGGGTCATTGGCAAGTTCTGAAGTGGGGTGTTTTCTAAGGCCGCGCACTTTCTTGCTGGCCTGCCTGCTGGCGGTGTCTGCGGGATGCGATCAAGCCGAAGCCCCCGTTCCTCCGCAACCGCAATTCCAGGCCACGGACATTACCGGCGCACCCTGGGGGCAGGACTTCCGGCTGATCGACCATACCGGCAAAACCCGGACGCTTGCCGATTTTCGCGGCAAGCTGGTGGCCATGTTTTTTGGCTATACGCATTGCCCCGACGTCTGTCCCACCACGCTGTCCGATTTTGCTACGGCCATTCGCACGCTGGGGGCGGACGGCGAAAAAGTTCAGGTGTTGTTCGTCACGGTGGATCCAGAGCGGGATACGCCGGAATTGCTGGGCAAATATGTCCCCTCGTTCAACCCCGGTTTTTTGGGCATGACCGCCGCGCCGGGCGAACTGCCTGCACTGGCAAAAGAGTTCAAGCTGGTCTATCAAAAGAGTTCGATCAAAAGCGCATCCAGCTATCTGATTGACCATAGCGCCGGAACCTATGTTTTTGATGCGCGCGGGCAGTTGCGGCTGCATGTTGCCTACGGTACGGGGCCTGCGGCCATCGCACGGGATTTGCGGGCTTTGCTGTCACGTTAAGCCCTATCCATGGGCTTAACGCTAGTCACTTGGGTAGGTTGATGCGTGGGGGGCTATCCGGTAAAATGCCGCACTGCATTTAGTCAGTATATTTGGTTTTGCTAAAGCGCCAATCGAGCGTTAACCGGCAACCGGATATGAAATTTTAATCAAAAGCATCAAACAAGCGGGGGTGTCATGGCGATCACAGCGTACTCGACGGCGGAGCAGTACAACTTTGATATCGTAAAGAAATTTTCCGTCATGGCCATGGTGTGGGCGGTGTTTGGCATGTTTGTCGGCGTGTACATCGCGGCCGAACTGGCCTGGCCGATGTTGAATTTTGATAGCCCCTATCTGTCTTTCGGGCGTTTCCGCCCGGTGCATACCACTTCGGTGATTTTCGGCTTTGGCGGCTCTGCGCTGTTTGCTACCTCTTATTACATTGTTCAACGCACCTGTCAGACGCGCCTGACTTCCGACGGCATGGCGAGCTTCACCTTCTGGGGCTGGCAGGCCATTATTGTGCTGGCCAACATTTCCTACATGATGGGTTACAGCCAGGGTCGTGAATACGCGGAAATGGAATGGCCGATCGACATCCTGATCGAAGTGGTGTGGGTGACTTACCTGATCCTGTTTGTGACCACCATCATGCGCCGCAAGCAGCCGCACATTTATGTCGCAAACTGGTTTTTTCTGGCGTTTATTCTGGCCACCGCGCTGCTGCATACCTTCAACAACCTGGCCATGCCGGTTGACCTGTTCTCGATGAAATCCTACAGCCTGTTTTCCGGCACGCAGGATGCGATGACCCAGTGGTGGTACGGCCACAACGCGGTGGGCTTTTTCCTCACCGCCGCTTTCCTCGGCATGATGTATTACTTCGTGCCCAAGCAGGCTGGCCGCCCGATTTATTCCTATCGCCTGTCAATTATTCACTTCTGGGCGCTGGGCTTTATGTACATGTGGGTAGGCGCGCATCACCTGCACTGGACTGCGTTGCCGGACTGGACTTCGTCGCTGGCCGCCGCGTTCTCGATTCTGTTGTTGATGCCTTCGTGGGGCGGCATGATCAACGGCATCATGACCTTGTCGGGCGCGTGGGACAAGCTGCGCACCGACCCGATCATGCGTTTTCTGATCGTGGCCTTGTCGTTCTACGGCATGGCCACCTTTGAAGGCCCGATGATGTCGTTAAAAGAAGTCAACGCGTTGTCGCATTACACCGACTGGACGATCGGCCATGTGCATTCCGGTGCGCTGGGCTGGGTGGCGATGATTTCCTTCGGCTCGCTGTACCACATGATCCCCAAGCTGTGGGACACCAAAATGTACAGCATCAAACTCATCGAAGTGCATTTCTGGCTGGCGACCATCGGCGTGCTGCTGTACATCGTCGCCATGTGGATTTCCGGCATTACCCAGGGCTTGATGTGGCGTACCTTTGACGAGTTCGGCAACCTGCAATACTCGTTTGTCGAGTCGGTGGCGGCGATGATCCCGTTCTACATCATGCGCGCCGTCGGCGGTGTGTTCTTCTGGGTCGGTGTGGTGATCATGACTTACAACGTGTTCATGACCATCCGCCAGGCCAAGCGCGAAGATGCGGCGCTGGAAGCCAAGCTGTCCGTGAAGATGGCAGGAATGGGAGCGTAAGGGAACATCATGCGAATCAACTTTAAACATGAATGGGTTGAAACCAATATCGGTCTGATGACGGTGTTGACCATGCTGGCCATTAGCGTGGGCGGGCTGGTGGAAATCGCCCCGCTGTTTTTCATCGACAAGACCATCGAGAAAACCGCAGGCGTGAATGTGCGCCCTTACAGCCCCCTCGAACAGCGTGGCCGCGACATCTATATCCGTGAAGGCTGCTACACCTGCCACTCGCAGATGATCCGCCCGTTTGTCGATGAAAAGCTGCGCTACGGTCACTACTCGCTGGCGGCAGAATC
>JAYUCZ010000188.1:0-3662 GCA_043740065.1 Thiobacillaceae bacterium
GTTGTAGGCGCTGTCCTCAAAACGGTGGTGGCGGTTCTTTTGTTCGAGCAGCTTGCTTTCAATAAAGCGCGGCGCATCAAAGCGAGCTCTGAAAAGCTCGCCGAAACGTTTGAACAAATCCGGATTTCCCCACACCAGGCGCGCCTCTAGCAGCGCGGTTTCAATGGTGATGTCCTGGCCAGCTTCCTGCGCACACTCTTCGGGGGTGCGGATGCTGTGGCCGATTTCCAGGCCGCTGTCCCAGCAGTTGCGCACCCAGGTTTCCAGCCTGGCTTTTTGCGTGTCGTCCGGTTCGTGCGGAATCAGCACCAGCACATCTACATCGGATGCCGGAAACAGTTCGCCCCGGCCATAACCGCCCACTGCAACCAGACAGGCGTTGTCCGGCAGCAGACCTTCGCACAGCTTGCGCAAAGCCTGGTCAACCAGGCGTGCGTGCTGGTGTAAATAATGCTGGGGATGGGGGCGACCAAGAAACTGCGCGGACAGAGATTGACGCTGTTCCTTGATCTGCGCACGCAGCTGGATGATGGCGGTTTGATCCAGCTGCGTACCCCGTCAGGCGGTTTGCAAAATCAGGGCGGGCACGGCGGGTGTGCCTGCGGAAACCGTCAGCACTTCGTAGCCGGATTCAGTGACCAGCACTGTGTGTTCCCATTGCGCCGACAGGCTGTGATCCTTGGTAACAATGGTCCAGCCGTCGCCCAGTTGGCGAATGTCTTTTTTGCCAGCGTTAATCATCGGTTCAACGGTAAAAATCATCCCGGCTTGCAGTTTCAGCCCGGAACCCGGTTTGCCGTAATGCAGTACCTGCGGGTCTTCGTGGAAATGGTTGCCGATGCCATGGCCGCAAAATTCGCGCACCACGCTATAACCGTGGCTTTCGGCAAATTTCTGGATGGCGTGGCCGATGTCGCCCAGCGTTGCGCCCGCCTTGACCTTGCTGATCCCCACCCACATCGCTTCATAAGTTAGCTGTGCCAGACGTTTGGCCTGAATCGACACTTCGCCGACCATGAACATGCGGCTGGTGTCGCCGTGCCAGCCGTTTTTGATGACGGTGATGTCGAGATTGACCACGTCGCCGTTTTTCAGCACCTTGTCGCCGGGTACGCCGTGGCAGACCTGATGGTTAACCGAGGTGCAGATGGATTTTGGGTAGGGCACATGCCCGCCCGGCGCGTAGTTGAGCGGCGCGGGAATGGTGCCTTGTACATCGACCATATAGTCGTGACATAACTTGTCGAGTTCGCCGGTGGTGACCCCGGCTTTAACAAAAGGCGTAATGTAATCCAGTACTTCGGATGCCAGACGGCCTGCCACGCGCATTTTTTCGATTTCTTCGGGAGTTTTGATGGTGACAGACATTGCCGCAGGCACGGATTAAGTGCTGGTTTGGAGGAAAAGCGCATTTTCCCTTGAAATTAAGTACTTATCAAATTAAAATAGCGGGCTTCCCGGAATGGTTCCGGGGAAATTCACACACCCGCATCGTCATGGTCACAAATTGACCTATGCGAACCAAGGGTGCGCTGATTGGCTGAATGGATGTTTGATTTCTATTCAACCAACAGCGCCAGCGCGGGTGGAGGCTCAACCTTTGAAAGGAAACAACATGTCCGTATCCATGCGCCAAATGCTGGAAGCCGGTGTCCATTTTGGCCACCAGACCCGCTACTGGAACCCCAAGATGGCGCCGTTTATTTTCGGCCATCGCAACAAAATTCACATCGTCAATCTGGAAAAAACCCTGCCGTTGTTCCTGGACGCGACCAAGTTCGTGCGTCAACTGGCATCCAACAAGGGCAGCGTGCTGTTCGTAGGCACCAAGCGCCAGGCGCGCGAAATCGTCGGCGAAGAAGCCATCCGCGCCGGTATGCCGTTCGTCAACCACCGCTGGCTGGGTGGCATGCTGACCAACTTCAAAACCGTCAAGCAGTCCGTCAAGCGTCTGAACGATCTGGAAACTGCGCTGGCCGATGCCGCCAAGCTGTCCAAAAAAGAAGCGCTGATGATGCAGCGCGAACTGGACAAACTGAATCGCAGTCTGGGCGGCATTCGCGAAATGAATAAACTGCCCGACGCGATTTTCATTATCGATGTCGGCTATCAAAAAGGTGCAATTACCGAAGCCCAAAAACTGGGCATCCCGGTGATAGGCGTGGTCGATACCAACAACAGCCCCGAAGGCGTGGATTACATCATTCCTGGCAACGACGACTCCAGCCGTGCGATTCGCCTGTATGCCCGTGGCATGGCTGATGCCGTGCTGGAAGGACGTGCGCAAGTCATCAGCGAAATGCTTGGCGGCGACGAAGAGTTTGTTGAAGAGGGCGGCGACGAAGCTGCTCAGTCTTAAGTAGGTCTTGCCCGGCAAGGAGGGGCTAACGCCCCTCTTTTCGTATCCGGCGGGCAGGTTGAATTTGTAATCAATATTTGTAATCAATTGGGCTGATACATTCAGTCGAGATTAAATCAAGCAAGGAGCTACAAATGGCGGAAATTACCGCAAGCATGGTGAAAGAACTGCGCGAGAAAACCGATTCGCCGATGATGGATTGCAAGAAAGCGCTGACTGAGTCGGGCGGCGACATGGAAAAAGCCGAAGAACTTTTGCGCGTCAAGTTTGGCAACAAGGCCACCAAGGCCGCTAGCCGTATCGCTGCAGAAGGCATCGTCGGTATTTACATCAGCCCCGATGCCAAGCAGGCGGCGATGATCGAAGTCAATTGCGAAACCGACTTCGTGGCCAAGAACGACGATTTCATGGCGTTTGCCAAAGGTCTGGCCGAGCTGGTGGTTAAAAATAATCCCGCCGATGTTGCTGCGCTGTCTGCCATGGACATGAGCGGCAAGAGCGTGGAAGAAGTGCGCACGCAGTTGGTCGGCAAAATGGGCGAGAACATGAGCCTGCGCCGTTTTGTGCGCATTGATGCACAAGGCCGCGTGGCCAGTTATGTGCACGGCGGCTCCAAGCTTGGCGTGCTGGTGGATGTGTCTGGCGATGAAGCGATTGCCAAGGATCTTGCCATGCATATTGCGGCTTCCAAGCCCAAGTCCATGGATGCGTCCGGCGTAGCACCGGCCTTGATCGAAGCCGAGCGCCGCGTGGCGATTGAAAAAGCCAAGGAAGCGGGCAAGCCCGAAGCCATGCTGGAAAAAATCGCCGATGGTACGGTGCAAAAATTTCTCAAGGAAGTCACCCTGCTGTCGCAGCCGTTTGTTAAAGACGACAAGCAAACCGTTGAGCAGGTGTTGAAGTCCAAGGCTTCGCAGTGCCACAGTTTTACCCTCTATACGGTGGGCGAAGGCATCGAGAAAAAGAAGGAAGATTTCGCCGCTGAAGTCGCGGCAGCCAGCAAGTCTTAAGCGGGCTCGCCATGACGCAACCTACCTGCAAGCGCATCCTGCTGAAATTATCCGGCGAAGCCCTGATGGGGTCGGATACGTTTGGCTATCACGCCGATACCATGCGCGGCATCATTGCGCAAATCAAGGAAGTGACCGAGTTGGGCGTACAGGTCGGGATTGTGGTTGGCGGCGGCAATTTGTTTCGTGGCGCGACCGGTGCCTTGGGTGGCATGAACCGCGCCAACGCCGACAGTATGGGTATGCTGGCAACCGTGATGAACGCGCTGGCGTTAAAAGACGCGCTGGAGCAG
>JAYUCZ010000189.1:0-3661 GCA_043740065.1 Thiobacillaceae bacterium
ATGCTCATGATGCGCTCCTCAACATGTGGATATGCCGCCACTGTCCGGCGGGACAGGCTCATGATGTGAGCATGGCTGAATATTCGTGCTAATCAAGAAAACTTTTGGCAATCACATCCAGTTCTGCCATCTGCTTGCGCAAGCGGTCGATTTCGGCCTTGACCAGCGCCATCTGCTCGGCAACGCCATTGACGTTGTCGCTGACTCTGCGCACAGTTTCCAGACGCCCTTCCAGCACTTTCTTGTACTCCTGTATGCGCTGCAAGACGGGATTGAGCGCCACGCTTAACCAACGGCGGGCAGCCTTGGCGGCAAGGCCAAAGGTTTTTTGGGTTTCTTCGGCCACCTCGTTGTAAAAACGCCGGATCATGAAACGCTTTTCGACCAGCAGGTTCGACGGGGCCGCACAAAAGTCCACGGTTTCGCGCATGAGCGTGTCCATGCGCAGGCGGTAAGCGGTCAAATCCAGTGCAGGCAAGACCATGCGCGGCAAACCATGTTGGCGGTGGAACGTTTCGCCGGCCTTGTTCAGGTATTGTTGTACAGAAACCGAGAACCGCTCCGCCTGCCCAAAACGTCCTATCGCCTGTTCGGAGAGACCGCGCATGGCGCGAATCAATCCCTTGGTCGTCCAGCTATCGCCCATTTCCATGCGGGCGTTGTCCATCATGATGTGCAATGAATCCTCGGACAACTGTGCAAGCAACTGTTCTCCGTGTTGCTGCACAACCTTGCGGGTGGTCTTGAACTGATCGGCGGTTGCATCGTAGCGGGACTTGTCGCGCAGCAGGCTGTTGCGCAGTTCTACGGCCATCTCACGGCTCTTGCCGGACAGCGATGCCAGGTGTTTGATGTTCTGCAAGCCTTCACGCAGTCTGACCAGCAACGCGTTTTTCTCATTGGCAATCTGCGTGGCGATCTGGGCGGTTGCGCCACGAAAAAGAATATCGCGGCGCGCAGGCACGACCTGGTTTGCCAACAGGTTTTCCAGGCTGCCAATACCAGAGCGGCTGATCAGGCCAGCATCGTTGCGCACCTTGCCGACCAAAGCCTTTTGCGCAGAAACAGCAAATACCTGGCTGGGCGGCAACTTCAGCACGCGCGAGGTTTCTTCGATCTGCTTGTTCAGCGTCGCACGGTAAAACAGTTCGCCACGCAGGTCGTCCCACAGCATGTCAATTTTGTTGAGCACGGCAACGTGATAATTCACGTGTTTGTGAACATAGTGCTGCCAGATTTCCAGATCGGATTTGGTCACCCCCGCATCCGTTGCCAGCAGGAAAAACACCGCATGTGCGCTGGGAATGCTGGATAAGGTCAATTCCGGCTCGGCACCCAGCGCATTCAGTCCGGGGGTGTCGAGAATGGACAATCCGGCCTTGAGCAAGGGGTGGGGGAAGTTAATCATGGCATAACGCCAGGCCGGAATTTCCACCATGCCATCCGCATCGGCATGCGGTGTCAGCAATCCGCTGCCGCCGCTCAGCAGCCCCAGCGCCTCGGCCTCGGCCTGGGTAACGCGACGAACTTCGGTCAGCTTGTGAAGCGCCGCCTGCATTTGTTGCGGGTCTTCCGGGTTCAGCCGGATCATGCTCCACTCGATATGATTGAGCTTGAGATGCCCCAATGGCTCGGTTCTTAGCCGCGACTCGATTGGCAGCAAACGCAATGAGGGTTCCTGCGCTTCTTCGTAGAAAATTTCGGTCGGGCACATGGTGGTGCGCCCAGCATCCGAAGGCAGCAGACGTTGGCCGAAGTCAGCGAAAAACAGCGCATTGATCAGTTCGGTTTTGCCGCGTGAATACTCGGCCACAAAAGCCAGCATGAGTTTGTCTTTTCGCAGCGCATTGGCAAGTTCGATGAAGCGCAGGTTGCGCTCGGCATCCATGCCCTGATAGCGATCCAGCCAATCGGCAAAGCCCATGATGCCGCCCACCAAGCCATCCCTGCGCCGGGTGTAGTCGGCAATTTGCTGTTCCAGTTGTGCGCTCATGGTCGATTTTGTGTTGTTGTTTTGGCGAGTTTGTATCTGTACTCAAGGGCGAGCCTGCAAGCCCGATAACGACTGCGAAGGCAGTCTTCTTTAATACAGCTAAAATCCGCTCAACGCGGCACGCTCCAGCGCCGCAATCGGCACCGTCAGCAAAAATTGGCACAAAATCAGCAAAACCAATGGCGAAAAGTCGATCTGGCTTTGCGGCAACCAGCGACGAAATGCTGCCAGCAAGGGTTCGGTTAACGGATAAACCACGACAGAAATGGGCGAATAGGGATTGACCCACGACAGCACGACGCGCACCAGAACCAGCCCCATGGTCAGATAAATCGTCAGTTTCACCAGTTCTAATGCGCCCAGGCCAAACAGTACCGGCCAGACCTTGGCTCCCGCAAGGCTGAACGGAAAATCTCTGGCCCACAGCAAAGCCGCCGCCACCAGCACTTCCGTCAGCCAGGCCAGCAGCAAGCTGGCCCAATCATAGCCGCCCCAGCCAGGAATCACGCGGCGCACGGGTTTGACGGCAAAATCCGTGATACGGATAACGAATTGCGCAAACGGGTTGGAAAACCGCACCCGCAGCAACTGCATCAAAAAACGCAACAACATCGCCACGGCAAACAGCCCGCCCAGGGTCTGGATGAAGAAGTTCAGGGTATCGGCCAGCATCAGTTCATTTTTCCGAAGTTAATTTTCCGAGCTCATCACCCAGCTCTTGTGAGCGGGCGGCGGCGGCCTGTACGGCACGTGCGACGATATCCATAAACCCATCGCTGGACAAACTCGCCAGGGCGCGCTCTGTCGTGCCGCCCCTGGAAGTGACTTTCACCCGCAACACGGCAGGCTCTTCGCCTGCCTCCAGTGCCAGCTTGGCGGCACCAAACACAGTATGCAAGGCCAGTTGCCTGGCGGTTCCCGCAGACAGTCCTGCCTCGCGTGCTGCGGCTTCCAGCGCTTCAATAAAGTGAAACACGTAAGCCGGGCCGCTGCCGGATATCGCCGTCACCCAATCCAGATCGCTTTCCTTGTCCAGCCACACCACCGCGCCCACGGCACGCAGCACCGTCTCGGCCTGCGAACGATCCTCTGCGCTCACGCCCGAACCGGCAAATAGCCCCGTCATGCCCGCGCCGACCATGGCTGGCGTATTGGGCATGGTGCGCACCATGCGGGTGTAGCCACCCAGCCAGCGCGACAAGTCCGCACTGCGGACTCCGGCGGCAATCGAAATGACCAATTGGCTGTTTAATTTTTCGGCAAGCTGGCGTGCAACTTCGGGCAATTGTTGGGGTTTGACCGCCAGCACCAGCACCGGATGCAGCATGGCCTGATCCGGACTGGTGGTGGCGGCAATGCCGAATCGCTGACGCAAGCGCGCGCAGGCATCCGGGGAGGGATCCACGACTTCGATACTGCTTGCCGGGAGGCCGTCCGCAATCAGTCCGGCGATGATGGCGGTGGCCATGTTGCCGCCGCCGATGAAGGTAATGTTAGTTTGCATGGTGTTTCTGGCCCGGATGTTTCATAAATTAACGAGCGCCCTCGCTGGTCTTTTGATTCGTATGGAAATTTTGTTCCACCCGCAAGGGGTAGGCCGTGGTTGTAAAGCCGATAAATCGGCAACAACCACGCTCAGTCGGGCGTATGAACCACTACGCCGCTCCT
>JAYUCZ010000190.1:0-3660 GCA_043740065.1 Thiobacillaceae bacterium
GCGGCCAGCCCGCGCGCGCAGCAGGCGCTGGAAGCGCTGTATGACGCGCGTTTCGAAAAACAGGGCGGCGTGAAGGCGATCAAGGCCGAGTTAGAGAAAGCCAAAGAGGCCATGAAGAAAACGTTGCACGCCGAAATACTGGAACGTCTGACCCTGCAGCTCCCGGTGACCGAAGCCGAGTTGCAACGCTTGGCCAAAGCGCGTGGCGAAGCAGTGAAACAGGCAGTGGTCAGTTTTGGACAGGTGGACGCAGTTAAAATTAGTGTGGGCGAGCCGGTGAAAACTCTGGATGGCGGCAAACTGGTCGCCAGTAAAATGAGCCTGGGCGCAGAAAAACATCGGGCAGCCGACCCTGCGCCGGCGGACCGTCCTGCCGTAGTCATACCTTGATACCGGAGGAAATCGTCGAGGTCTTTGTTATTCCAGTTTGGCCGTGGTCGGCACCTACTTTCTGGTCGATGCGCGTATCCAGAATCGTGGAAAAGACGCCGACCTGATCTATTCGGTTGCGCAGTAACGCATGTGGTCGCAGCGCATTCCACACGCTGCCGACAAAGCTGCCGCCGTTTTCGCGCTTGAGTTCTGGATAGTCGCGCTCGACCACCACACGGATCAGAGCAGGCATGCCGAACAATGCGGTGAGCACGAGCGCGGCCAGCATCACCAGCGGAACAAAAACATCAGGTGCAGCGAATCGCGGGGCCAGGTCTAGATAAGATGCATTCCACGTGTGCCCCCAAGACGTATCACACAAAATAATGCTACTTATTTAGACCCCATTTGTACTCACTGGTTATCCAAACTCCGCAGCAAGTTGACGTCGGGCTTCATTTGTAAAGCTTCGATCGTTGTAAACCGCCACCCTACCTGAACCAGCACAGCGCGGGCAGCGGCAAGACCAACTGCATCGCCTGGCTGGCCAACAGCCTCGCCACCCTGCACACGCCGGACGGCAAGCCGGTGTTCAGCTCGGTGATCGTGATCTCCGACCGCCGGGTCATCGACCCCCAGTTGCAACGCACGCTGAAGCAAGTGATCGAGACCCCAGGCATGTTGGTCAACATCGCCGCCGATGACGGCATGACCTCGAAGGATCTCAAAACCGCGCTGGAAGACGGCAAGCGCATCATCGTCACCACGTTGCAAAAGTTCGGCGTGATCATGGACAGCATGGGCGAGCTGCCGGGCGAACGCTTTGCGGTGATCGTGGATGAAGCGCATTCCTCGCAGGCCGGGCAAAGCGCCGCAGCGGTGCAAAGGGTGTTGTCTTACTCCTCTGAAGACGGTCGAGGATCGGCGAGCCTGTCATTTATTGCGCACTATCCAGCTCGGCAATAAATTTCTCATAGTTGTAGTCGGCAAGGCCGCTTTGCTCGCCTTCCGTCAACATACGCCGCAACGCGCCCAGTTTGCTTTCGTTGTCTTCAAGCAAGCGCAGGCCGGCACGTACCACCTCACTGGCTGAGCCGAAGCGCCCATTTTCTATTTGATGGGTGATAAAACCGTCAAAATGATCGCCAAGACTGACGCTCGTGTTTTTTGCCATGACACACCTCGAAAGTACCAATAGATGGTAAATATTGGTACTCAAGCTGTTCTGCGTCAACCCCACTAGACACCCGTTTAATACCTGAGTAAAATTATCAACTATTACGATGTGCCAGATGCGGCGCAGTTTAAGGAGTGGATATGACCGAACAATTGATGGAAGCAATCAAGGCCGGTGACAGCGCAAGCGTGCGCGAACTGCTGGCGGGTGGCGCGGATGCCAACGTGCGTGATGTGGTTGGCGCAACCGCGCTGATGAATGCTGCGTATATGGGCAATCTGGATATAGTGGGCGATCTGCTGGCCGCAGGCGCGGAAGTCGATGCCAAGGACGAACTGGGCTGGACGGCGCTGATGAAGGCTTGCAACAACGCCGAGATGGATCGTGGCTTTCCGGATGTAGTTGAGCGTCTAATTGTGGCGGGTGCGGATGTTAATGTCAGTATTATTTATGGCATTCGCCCGTTAATGATTGCGGCCGGTTACGGCGAGGGCGCGGTGTGCGAAGTGTTGCTGGCGCACGGTGCTGACGTACTGGCCAGGAACGACGGCGGTTTAACTACGCTGATGATGGTGAAAGACAAGTTTTACGTTGACGTGATTAACATTCTGCACGCCGCCGAACGCGATGCCGGGGTGGGTGAGGGCAGTTGTTCCAGCAAGAATGCGCCCGGCTCCAATGTGGTGACTTTCCTGAAACCGCTGGCACGCAACCCAGACCATTAACGAGAAGAACATGGAAGACCCTGTCATCGCCCAAAAAGCCCCCTACGATCTGGAGCTGGAGGCTGGTACTTATTACTGGTGTGCCTGCGGCCGCTCCAAAAACCAGCCGTTTTGCGACGGTTCGCACGAAGGCAGCGGATTTGAGCCGAAAGAGTTTGTCATTGCCGAAAAGCAGACGGTTTCCCTGTGCGGCTGCAAGTGGACGGCGGACGCGCCATTTTGTGATGGGGCGCACGAAAGCCTGTAAGCGCCAGCGATTAGGCACACGTCAGGCGTATAGGTTGCTCGGCCTGATGGGCTCTGATAGCATTGATGCCATGAACACACTGTTTTCCAGCTTTTTTTATTTCTTTTCCCCCACGCTCAAGGCGGTCGGGAGGGAATAGCGCAAGCAGGAAGCAAGCCCCGAAAGACCGCCTGCACAGGCGGTCTTTTGTTTTTCAAGAACAGGATATGGTTGCCCTATGACGCATTACAAAATCGACGACACCCGTGTTGAGCAAGTGGGCGAACTGATTTCCCCCGCGCAATTGATGGACGATTTGCCCGCCAGCGACCGGGTGACGGAAACGGTGTTTACGGCGCGCAATCAGATTCATGATGTGCTGCGTGGCGCGGACGATAAGTTGATCGTCATCGTCGGCCCGTGTTCCATCCACGATCCCGATGCCGCGCTGGATTACGCGAACAAACTAAAAGTGCTGGCCGACGAGCTTAAGCGCGATCTGGTCATCATCATGCGCGTGTATTTTGAAAAGCCGCGCACTACGGTGGGCTGGAAGGGGCTGATTAACGACCCGCACCTGAACGAAAGTTTTGACATCAATACCGGCCTGCATCTGGCACGCAAGATTCTGATCGAGATTAACGAACTGGGCTTGCCTGCCGCCACCGAGTTTCTGGATCTGGTGTCGCCACAATATATCGCCGAACTGGTGGCCTGGGGCGCGATAGGCGCACGCACCACCGAGTCGCAATCGCACCGGCAACTGGCTTCCGGCACGTCGTGCCCCATTGGTTTCAAGAACGGCACCGACGGCAATATCCGCATTGCGGTGGACGCCATCAAGGCCGCCGCATCGCGGCACCATTTTATTTCCATTACCAAATCGGGTCAGGTGGCGGTGTTCAAAACCGGCGGCAACGAGGATTGCCACGTGATTTTGCGCGGCGGCAAACAGCCCAATTACGATGCGGCGAGTGTTGAAGAAGCCTGCCAGGACTTGGCCAGCGCTGGCCTCAGCCAGCATGTCATGGTTGACTTGTCGCACGCCAACACCAGCAAGCAATACCAGCGGCAAATTGAAGTCGGGCAGGACGTTGCCAACCAGATTGCCAAGGGCGACCAGCGCATCATGGGGGTGATGATCGAAAGCCATCTCAAGG
>JAYUCZ010000191.1:0-8638 GCA_043740065.1 Thiobacillaceae bacterium
CGCACCGCGCCGCCTTTTACCTGCAAGACTTGCGCATCCGGCTTGTCGCGCACTTCAATGTTTTGCGTCAGCAGCTCGAACATGCGCTCGATGTCGATCAGCGCCTGTTTGATCTCGCGGTACATCACGCCCAGAAAATTCAGCGGCATGAATATCTGAATCAGGAAAGCATTGATCATCACCAGATCGCCCAGCGTCAGTGCACCGCTGACCACGCCGTCAGATGCCCGCCACAAAATTAGCGTAATACCGGTGGCGATGATGAAGGCCTGCGCGATATTCAGCAGGCTGAGCGAGTTCTGACTTTTTACCGCCGCCTCCTGCCAGTGTTCCATGCTGGCGTTGTAGCGGTCGGTTTCAAATTTCTCATTACCGAAGTATTTGACTGTCTCGTAATTGATCAGGCTATCCACCGCACGGGTGGTGGAAACCGACTCCAGCTCGTTCATCTGGCGGCGGTATTTGGTGCGCCATTCGGTAATCGCTACCGTGGTGATGATGTAGAACACCAGCACGCCCACGGTAATCGACGCAAACACCCAGTCAAACTGCACCAGCAATATCGCGCCCACCAGCAAAATTTCGATCAAGGTCGGCGCAATCCTGAACAACAGATAGTTGATGACCACGGAAATGCCCGCGCTGCCACGATCAATGTCGCGCGTCACCCCGCCGGTCTGGCGTTCCAGATGAAAGCGCAGCGACAGGTTATGCAAATGGCTAAACGATTCGGTATTGACCTTGCGAATCATGCCTTGCGTCACCTTGGCAAAAATCATATCGCGCAGGTCGGTAAACAGCGTGGTCGCCAGCCGCAACAAGCCGTAGCCCAGGATCAGCGCGGCAGGCAGTATCAGCACCGCGTTTTTGGAAGCATCCAACCCATCAACGATATATTTGAGCAGCACCGGCACGCCGATGGTGGCAACTTTGGCACCAATCAGGAAGGTCACGGCAAAAATAAAGCGCCAGCGGTGTTCCCATAGATAAGGCCCCAGGCGGCGCAAAGTGCGCCAGTTGGCCAGACCGGGCGGAGAGTTTTTTCCTGCGTGGTGTCTCATTGAATAGGGATTCTGTGCGCCGGGATCAAACCCCGTCCAGTCCAATCACCAGCCGCTTGCCCAACACCTGAATCGCCTCGGCGATGCGCGGCAGTTTTGAGCCGTAGTGCGGGTCGAGCAAGCGCCGCACCTCCTTTTCATCCACACCGAGCTGTTTGGCCAACTGCACTTTGGTGATGCCGGATTCGCGCATGGCCACGTACAACGCTGCCTTTGCCACGGTCTCGGCGGGCGGGGCGACCAGATATTCGCCGCGCCGGGCTTTGCTGGGCGGAGGAAAGGCCAAGCCCTGCTTCATGTACGCCGCAAACACCTCGTCCATCGCGTCGGTGGCCTGGATCAAGGCATCGTCTTGATCTCCGCCCTGGGTAATCAAAGGCGGAAAGTCGCGGCAGCTCACGATAACCCCCCCCTCTTCGGCGGCTTTCAGTAAAACTGGATAATCAAAGCGTTCCATGTCACACCTCACAATTCATTGGGTTTAATGCCAAGCTGGGCTGTGTATTCCACTAACTGGACAGCCATACCATGCAACGTGCCGGTTTTCAGCTCGTCTATCGGGTTGCGCACAATGGTGAACGCGCTGCCAAAATACAGGGTTTGATGACTGCCCTTGCCGCGCGACGCATCCAGCGTGACGGTCAATCCGCGTTGTTTGCCCAACACCTTCACTTTGCGGATGAACTCGTTTCCCGTCATGGTGACATTGTCGGACGAAAAAGACCGTTATGCAAGCGGGGTGCGGTCGGGTTGGCGGGAGTGAGCGAGTGCAGTGGGGTCACACCGCGCTACCAGAATCATTTCCTGCGAGTAAAATTAGCGCATCTCATTTTCACAATCTCATTGCCCATGAAGCTCTACGGCATTCCCAACTGCGATACGGTTAAAAAGGCGCGGTTCTGGCTGGATGAACACGGCCACCCCGCCGAATTTCACGACTACAAGAAACAGGGCGTACCGCTGGAGGTGTTGAAAAAATCCGCCAGCCAATTGGGCTGGGAACTGCTGGTCAACAAGAAAGGCCCGACCTGGCGCAAACAGCCCGACGAGGTGAAAGCTGGCGTGGTGGATGAAGCCTCCGCCCTGGCATTTTTACAAACCACTTCCAGCGCTATCAAACGACCTCTGCTGGAAATTAACGGCCAATATCATCTGGGCTTTTCACCCGAACAGTATGAAGAATTATTCAGAAAATAATTTAACAAGGAGGACAAGAGGACAGGAGGTTTCTTTGTTCTTCTGGTTTTCCTCTTGTCCTCCTATCCTCTTTGTAAAATAAAAATGTCCAATACACTCGACCTTGCCAAAGACCTGATTTCCCGCCAGTCCAACACCCCGGACGATGCTGGCTGTCAGGCGCTGATCCAGTCGCGCCTCGCGCCGCTGGGCTTTGTGTTTGAAACCGTGGTGTCTGGCGGCGTAACCAATTTATGGGCGCGCAAAGGCACAGAAGTACCCGTGATCTGCTTTGCCGGCCACACCGACGTGGTGCCCAGCGGCCCGCTCGATCAGTGGCACTCCGATCCCTTCACCCCCACCATTCGCGACGGGATTTTGTACGGGCGCGGCGCGTCGGACATGAAATCATCCATCGCCGCGTTTGTCACCAGCATCGAAGGTTTTGTCGCGCAGCATCCCGGCCATAAAGGCTCTATCGCCCTCTTGATTACCTCCGACGAAGAAGGCGTGGCCACTGATGGCACGGTCAAGGTGGTGGAAATGCTGGCCGCACGCGGCGAAAAAATCGACTATTGCATTGTCGGCGAACCCACTTGCGTTTCCAAACTGGGCGACACTATCAAAAACGGACGGCGCGGCTCGCTGTCCGGCAAGCTCACCGTCAAGGGCATCCAGGGCCACATCGCCTACCCGCATCTGGTGCGCAACCCCATCCATCAGGCCGCGCCTGCCATCGCCGAAATGGCGGCGACAATTTGGGATAACGGCAACGAATATTTCCCACCCACCTCCTGGCAAATCTCCAACATTCATGGCGGCACCGGTGCCACCAATGTGGTACCCGGCGAAGTCGAAATCCGCTTCAACTTCCGTCACTCCACCGCCAGCACCAAACCCCAGCTCATCGAGCGCACCCACGCCATCCTGAAAAAACACGGCCTGGAATACGACCTCGTCTGGGAAGAAGGCGGCACTCCCTACCTCACCCCCAAGGGTGATCTGGTGGACAGAATTTCAGAAGCGATCCGGGAAGTCACCGGCGTGACCACGGATGTTTCCACCACCGGCGGCACGTCGGACGGCCGCTTCATCGCCAGCATCTGCCCACAAGTCATCGAGTTCGGCCCGATGAACGCCAGCATCCACAAACTCAACGAAAACATCCCGGTGGCGGACATCGAACCGCTGCGCGAGATTTATCAGCGCACATTGGCAAAGCTGCTGGGATAACTCGCCACAAACTCACTGATTAGCATCTTGCCAATAAGTAACTCATAAGTTACTGTTGACCATGAAAATCCGGGTCGAAGAATACCTGCGTGAAGACGGCACAAATCCATACAGGACATGGTTCGACGGTCTGGATGTTCAAGCTGCGGCAAAAGCCGTTACCGCCAAATTAAGAATGGAGCTTGGTAATACCTCCAACATCAAATGGTTCGATGGAATCGGCGAAAACGTCATTAACTGGGGGGCTGGATACCGCATCTATCTAGCCAAAGAAGGTGACACTCATCATCTTGTTTGGCGGCGGCACAAAACGTGGCCAACAGAAAGACATCGATAAAGCCAAGGCGCTATATGCCGAGTACAAGGCGCGCAGAAAGACTCAAGCAGCAACTAAAAAAGTTAAAAGGTGAATGACATGGCACTGACCCGCAATTTCAAACTAACTGTCGTTGACCGCGTTGAACGCGATCCCGCATTTGCCAAAGCCCTGCTGGATGAAGCCGCCACCCTGTTTTTAAGCGGCGAACCAGAAACCGCCCGCCTCATACTGCGCGATCTGGTCAATGCGACCATCGGCTTTGAAGAACTGGCAGAAGTCACCGAAAAACCCAGCAAAAGCCTACATCGCATGTTGTCCCCAAGAGGCAACCCAAGTATGGACAACCTGGCCGCAATCTTTGGTGCAGTACGCGCCAGATTGAAAGTTGGTTTCGAAGTACATAGCGTGGAAAACGCTTAAAACCTTAGCTAAAAATCAATCATCGCTCTCCCACTAATCACTATGGCCGACTCGCAACCCTTCTCCCTAAAAGTAAGAAACTTCAAGTGTTTTGGCGAAGAGGCGCAGGGCTTTGAAGAAATCAAACCAATTACATTGATTATTGGTAGAAACAACTCTGGCAAATCTTCGCTGCTTGATTTGATTGAGCACGTTACCAAACCAGAAATCAGCATTCCAGAGGAACTCTGGCATGCCAGACAACGGCCTGAAATAATCGGCGAATCTGTTTTAACCGAGGCATTCATAAAACCTGTTTTCAGAGAAGAACGTAGTCGAAGTGGAATACCAGGACGCAATCACTGGGAGTTTGGGGAAAAATTAATAGGCTCTAAATTAACTTGGCGGCTTGACAAGAGAAGGGGTAATAATTTTCTCAATCTTGGGTCTTGTCCAGACGGATCAAAACCAGTTGAAGGCATTCCAGACAAACAACATTACGAGCAACAACTCAGCGATATGCTTGTCAACCCGTTTGCCGGAAAAGAATTTAGACGGGTACATGCAGAGCGCAACATAATCAGCGAAGGCGACAGTGCGAACACCTTGACCATTACTGGAAATGGTCAAGGTGCAACCAATGTTATTCAAAATTTCATAAACAAAGCCAACCTACCAAGCGCGCTTGTAGAAGAAACCATTCTCAATGAGTTAAACGAGATTTTTTCCGACGATGGGCACTTCACGGATATCGTATGTCAACAAGACGTAACAAACTATTGGGAAATATTTCTTAAGGAAGACACAAAGGGCTTGATCCCATTATCGCAATCTGGGAGTGGCTTAAAAACAATCCTCCTAGTACTTAGTTTCATTCATCTGCTACCTTTTGCTGACAAGAAGAAACTTTCGGATTTTATTTTTGCATTTGAGGAACTAGAGAACAACCTACACCCTGCACTGTTACGCAGGCTATTGTCTTACCTGACCAGAAAGGCCGAAGAAGAAAAGTTCGTCTTGTTTCTCACGACCCATTCCAATGTCACCATCGACTTGTTCAGCAAAAACCCAAATGCACAAATTGTTCATGTTACCCATGATGGCAAAACGGCCAGCTGCAAAACCGTTAAGACCTATGTGGAGAATCGGGGCATTCTCGATGACCTTGATGTAAGAGCCAGCGACTTGCTGCAATCCAATGGCGTAATCTGGGTTGAAGGGCCATCTGACCGTATATACCTCAATCGCTGGATTTCTCTCTGGTCGAACGGAGAACTTGCCGAGGGAACGCATTACCAATGTGTTTCCTACGGCGGTCGATTGTTATCTCATCTATCCAGCAAAGACCCTGATGAAGTTGCACAAGGGGTTTCAATGTTGCGTGTTAACAAAAATGCTTTGATTCTTATCGACAGCGATAAGAAAATCTCTCGCACGCCATTGAACAGCACAAAGAAAAGAATTGTTTCTGAAATTAAAAACGCTAGTGGCATCGCTTGGGTTACAGCAGGAAAAGAAATAGAGAACTACATCCCAGAAAACGCCGTTTCAAATTGGCTCGTGCAAGAAGGCATTTGCGCCACAAACAAAGTTACGCAGGTCGATCAATACTCAAATTTCTTTGATTACCTCGACTCTTTATCCAAGGGCTTGGGGAAAAACTACTCCTTAAAGAAACCTTTGCTTGCAGAACGCATCAGCCCGCACATCAATCGTAACGATCTAGTAAATACATTAGACCTTTCATCCAAACTGGATGAGGTCTGCAATGCCATCCGAAAATGGAACAATCTTTAAATGACCAAATCCTATACTCCCTTCATCGACACCGAATCTCTCATCACCGTGCGCGACTGGTTGCGTTTTGCGGTTTCGCGCTTTAACGAGGCCAAGCTGTTTTTTGGCCACGGTTCGGATAATGCGTTTGACGAGGCGGCGTACCTGATTCTGCATACGCTGCATTTGCCGTTGGACAGGCTGGAGCCGTTTCTGGACGCGAGTCTGACGCAGGCTGAAGCCGATCAGGTCAAAGCCGTCGTCATGCGGCGTGTCAATGAGCGCGTGCCTGCGGCGTATTTAACCAAGGAAGCCTGGCTGGGCGAATATCGCTTTTATGTGGACGAGCGGGTCATCGTGCCGCGTTCGTTTATTGCCGAGTTGCTGCGCGATCAACTCGCGCCGTGGGTGGAAGATGCGGAGGCCGTCACATCGGCGGTGGATGTTTGCACCGGCTCGGGCTGCCTGGCTATTTTAATGGCGCACGCCTTTCCCAATGCGGCCATCGACGCGGTGGACATTTCCAAAGATGCGCTGGCGGTCGCCAAGATAAACGTAGCGGACTACGGCTTGCCGGAACAAGTACAGTTGATCCAATCCGACTTGATGAAGAAGCTCAAGGGCAAAACCTACGACCTCATCATTACCAACCCGCCGTATGTCAACGCACCGTCGATGGCCGAACTGCCAAGGGAATACCAGCAAGAGCCGGAACTGGCGTTAGCCAGCGGCGAAGACGGCCTCGCGCATATTCGGCAGATACTGGCCGACGCGCCCAAACACCTGAATCCGGGCGGCTTGCTGGTTGCCGAAATTGGCCACAATCGTGATGCGCTGGAAGCCGCTTACCCCAGCCTGCCGTTTACCTGGCTGGAGTCCAGCGGCGGAGATCAGTTTGTGTTTTTGCTGCGTAAAGAAGACTTCTAAGGAAGCGCTGATTTATCCGATTTTGTCGTTCCCGCGTAGGCGGGAACCCAATTAAATCAAAAAATTAGATTCCCGCCTACGCGGGAATGACGAATTGATCAGTATTTCCCTAAGGAAGTCCCGCGTTTCCCTAACGCGCCGTCTCGATGCGTGCTGGCAGCAGGGTTGCCAGCGTTTCGATAGGTTCCGGTTTGCGCAGAAAATTCCCCTGCGCATAATCTACGCCGATCATCGAAAGGCAATTTAACACCGCCTGCGACTCGACAAACTCGGCGATGGTTTTAATGCCAAACTTGTTGGCAACATGCTGAATCGCTTCCACCATTGAATAATCGAGGGCATCAGTGTCCAGATTCAGCACAAATGCGCCATCTATTTTCAGATAATCGACCTTCAGATTTTTCAGGTAGGTAAAAGAGGACAAGCCGCTGCCAAAATCATCCAGCGCAAAACGACAGCCCAAACTCTGAAGTTCGGTGATAAAGCTGTTGACCACCGAGATGTTGCCTATGGCCGCCGTCTCGGTAATTTCAAAGCACAGGTGCTGGCTCATTTGCGGATGCTGCTTCAGGACATCAGCCAACCAGCTACGAAAAATCGGATCCTTCAGGGAGACTCCGGAAAGATTAATGGCAAACAGGCAGTCATTCTTACCAAGTGCTGTCATGCACTGGCCACATATCTCCATGGTTTTCTGGATAATCCAGCGATCCAGTTTTGGCATGAGCGCATAGCGCTCGGCTGCCGGAATGAATGCCATGGGCAGGACTATGTTTCCTTCCTCATCCAGCATCCGTAGCAGAATTTCAATGTGACAAACATGTTTGTCGGTCTGTGCGACTGGTCGAATTTCCTGCCAGTACAAGCGCAAACGATTTTCTTCCAGTGCCCGGTCTATGCGCGCCACCCATTGCATTTCGTTGCGATGGCGCACCAGATCGGTATCCTTTAGCTGATAGACATGGATCAGATTACGCCCGCGCTCCTTGGCTACATAGCAGGCAGCGTCTGCGGCTGAAAGGATGTCGCCGAGCGTTCCGGATGTCTCATCAATAACCACCAGACCAATACTGACGCCAATCGCGAACAGATGGCCTTCCCATTTGAAACGGTAGCGCTGCACCAGATTGCGGCACTCTTCAGCGACAATCAAAGCATCATGAAGGTCACAGTTTTCCAGCAGCAGGGCAAACTCGTCCCCACCCAGGCGAGCCAGCATATCCCGCTCGCGCAGCTTGCTCTTAAGCTGCACGGCGATTTGGCGAAGCAGCTCGTCACCTGCCGTATGTCCGCAGGTGTCGTTGATGATCTTGAATTGATCCAGATCCATGTAGCACAGCGCATGACTGCGGCCATGCAAATGGGTGGCGGCGATGGCATGCGTAAGTCGGCGCTCAAATTCCCTGCGATTAACCAGCCCGGTCAACACGTCGTGGCCAGCCTGGTAGGTCAGTTGGGCGGTCGCCTGATCGATCTGCTCCTGCATGTTTTCGTGCGCATCCTGCAGTCTGCCAGCCATATGGTTAATGCCGCGTTGCAACACGCCAAACTCGCCTTTGCCATCCGTGCTGACCCTTTCGGTTAGCTGCCCCTGACCTATCCGCCCCATAGAACGACTCAGCGCAAGAATAGGCTGGGTGATGCGACGTCCCATACGCCAGCCGAGAATGGCGGAGAGAAACAGCCCGGCAACCAGAATGACTATACTTTGCATGACGATATTTCTCTGGTTGTCCTGCAAACTCTG
>JAYUCZ010000192.1:0-19236 GCA_043740065.1 Thiobacillaceae bacterium
AGCGCTCAAGCTTGGTCAAATCTACAACTCCAACCGCGCCACATTAAATGGCCTGCTGGTGGGGCTGGGCGTGGAAGTCATTGACTTGGGCGTAGTCGCAGATACCCACGCTGCCACCGTCAGCGCCATTCAGTCTGCGGCAGCACAGGCGGATGTCGTCATCACCACTGGCGGCGTGTCGGTGGGCGAGGAGGATCACGTTAAAGCCGCCGTGCAATCACTGGGTCATATCGACCTGTGGAAAGTCGCCATGAAGCCCGGCAAACCCGTGGTCTATGGGCGAGTCGGGCAGGCAGACTTCATCGGCCTGCCCGGCAATCCGGTTTCTGCGTTTGCCACCTTTTGTTTGTTTGCACGGCCTTTTTTATTGAAGCGCATGGGCGCAAGCCAGGTGTTGTATCGCGCCTATCCGGTGCGTGCTGCATTTGACTGGCGCAAGCCGGGCGCGCGGCGCGAATTTTTGCGCGGCCATCTGGTCGATGCGGTGGATGGGGGAGGCGAGGTGCGTCTGTATCCAAACCAGGGCTCCGGCGTGTTGACATCGGCAGTTTGGGCAGATGGCTTGGTCGATCTTGAAATAGGCCAGACCGTAATACGTGGCGAGTGGGTACGCTTTATCCCGTTTTCTGAACTGCTGAATTGAAAGTGATGGTATGAAAGTAAAAGTCTTGTATTTCGCCAAGTTGCGCGAATTGTTCAACCTGGAAAGCGAAGAACTGGAATTCCCCGGCGAGCAGATTTACGCAGCGGCAATTGTCGATCATTTGCGCAAGCGCGGCGAACCCTGGGCGGCTGAACTGGGGCTGGATGCGGGCAACCGCATGGCGGTCAACCAGACGCTTGCAGGCATCGTTACGCTGGTTAAAGACGGCGACGAAGTGGCGATTTTTCCGCCGGTAACGGGTGGTTGATGTTTGTTCCCTTCTCCCTCACGGAGAAGGGTTAGGGATGAGGGTGAGATGGTTGCAACGCGATAAATGAAAATTCTAGTCCACGAAGCCGACTTCGACCCCGGCGCAGAAATCAACGCGCTGCACGCCAACCAGCCCAAGGCTGGTGCGGTCGCCAGTTTTGTCGGGCTGGTGCGCGACATCAACAACGGCGACAGCGTAAACACGTTAACGCTGGAACACTACCCGGCCATGACCAATAAATCCCTGCGCGGCATCGTGGACGAAGCCATGCAACGCTGGAATCTGCTGGATGTTACGGTCATCCACCGGGTTGGTTTGCTCAAACCGCTGGATCGCATCGTGTTTGTCGGCGTGGCCTCCATGCATCGTGGCGAGGCGTTTGCCGCCTGCGAGTTCATCATGGATTATCTGAAAACCCGCGCACCCTTCTGGAAGAAGGAAGGCACGCCGCAAGGCGAGCGCTGGGTGGCATCTCGAAAAACCGACGAAGACGCGGCCATACGCTGGAACGAAGCACAATAAAAAAGGGTTCGGTCAAGACAAGCGTCAAGACCGAACCCCGGAGCGGCGCAAGGGAGCGCGCCTTGTGGATAGCCCCGGACTACAACTTTATTCCCGTCACCTTATTTAAGCGTGGCGATGTGTGTTGCCAGCGCGTCCACTTCAGCATCGCCAAGTTGCGCGGCAATCGGCATCATCATGGCTGATTGTGCCCCGACGGTTTTGCCCGCTTTGTAGTCAGCCATTTTGGCTTTGACCGCATCCGCCGTTAAACCGGTCACTTTGGGAAACGTTCCTTGACCTTGTCCAGCCGCGCCATGGCAGCTTGCGCAGGACGTGGTGTACTTGGTCGCGCCGTCCACAACAGCGGGGGTTACTGGGGCGGCGATTTCTGGTGCGGGGGCAGCAGGCGCTTTGGCTTCTTCGGTTTTCCCGCAGGCGGCGAGGGTGGCGGCAAACATGACTGACATCAACAAGGTGTTACGCATGGTTTTCTCCCAAGAATGAAACTAAATAAATTGTGACTGTTCAGCCTGACGCTGGCTGAAGTGTTTTCTGCTGGAAGGCAAGCCGAAGCGCGTCGAGGAGGTTGTGCCCCTGCTTGTGCAGGGTATCGAGGTAAGAGCGGATGGTGGCGAAGTTTTGCGCGCCTTCGAGCGTGCGAAAGCAACCCGAGATTTTTTGCTTCACTTTCGGCATTCGGATGGCGCGTTCGCCGAGATTGTTGGTGAAGGGAACGGACAGGTCGGTGACAAAACGCAGGACTTCATCGGCGTGTTCACGCAGTCGGCGCAGCAGGTTGAACGCGGGCGTCTGTTTGGCTCGACCGCGCATGGCGGTCGTTCGCACGGCCTCTGGATGAGCCGCTTCGCCGTCGCGCAGAATCGCTTGGTAAGTCCGCCAGAATCTGCTCGACCCGCTCCAGAGCCAGCGCTTTTTCGCCCTGTTGTCGCGCGCACCAGCAGGCCTCGTTCGCGGCCAGTAGCAGGTCGATCATGCGCTTGTTCCAGGCTTGACCTGTGGTCTCCAGGAGGAAAGTGAGTTCGCGCAGCAGGTGAGCATTGCACAGGGCATGTACGCAATCGAGTTGCCAGTAGGGCTTCGGGCAGTCGTGCACCAGGACGGCAATCCGTTTGGGCAGAATCCCCTGTGCCTCGATGGCCTCCATCCCGCGCCGGGCGTGGACGCCATACCAGGTGTGGGTGTCGGTCACGACCGTATGCAGCCAATGCAGCTTTCCCGCGACCCGCAAACCCGATTCGTCGGCATGCACCACCGGAGCTTGAACCAGGGTTTGGGCAATCTGATCGACCGAGGGTTGAAGCAGGTCGCTTGCCTCATCCACCCACGCCAGCAGGGTGGCAGGGGAAACATCGAGGCGGTACAGGTCGGCGATCAGTTGCGCGGCACGCCCGTAGGGCAGCAGTTGGCCGTGCGTCAGATGCACCGCCAGGGCGCGGACATTCGGGCCGTATTGCACCGCTTCGGTCACGCCTGCGGGGAAAGCGCTGAGGTGTTCCCGCCCGCAGGCGCAGCGCACTTGCAGGGTGCGATGTTCGACCACGTGATAACGCGCCACCGGCACGTCAAATACTTGCCGCTGCTCGGCGATTCGGGCATCGGACTCAGCCAGGGACGCGCCGCAGGTGCAGCGTTCCGGCAGGGGGTAGTGGTGTATCTCGTCGGGTGTGCTCGTGCGCTTGAGCGTCTGTCCGGGATGCCCCGCTTGCCCTCCAGGCTTCTTGCCGGAAGGCTGGCGCAGGGATTGTGTCTTCTTCGCCAACCCGTCAGACGACGGGGGTTTGCTGGAGTTGTGGCTATTCTTCGACAACCGCGCTTCCAGTTCCGCTACCCGTGCAGTAAGCTGGCGTACCTCTGCCAGCAAGGGAAATAGCAGGCGGATCAGTTCGTCCGTCTGGTCTGAGGTTAGCGTCGAGAGGTCAGGAAGCTCACGCATAAAACAAAGTATCGTCTGTAACCCTTTGTAAGGCAAGCATATGCTGAACAGTCACAATAAATTTACAATATAAAAATATCTCTTTTATCGGGTGGCAAGGTTTTATTTCCTCAATATCTGCTGATTGAATGCGGCTGTGGAACGAATGAGCCATTCCCGATGTTGGGAATCAAACGACTGATATTCGGCAATCAGATGCTTACCGCTCTCGGTCAGCCGACTTCCACCCCCCTTGATGCCGCCAGTTGCGCTTTCTACAACAGGGACACCAAGTGCGTTATTCATGGCATCCACTGCATCCCAGGCCGATTTGTAGCTCATTTTCATGGCCTTGGCCGCTTTCGAAATCGAGCCGGTTGCTTCAATGTGATTTAACAGCTCGATTCGTCCCCGGCCAAGCAGGGACTTGCCGTTCAGAGATAGCCAGATTCGGCCATGCATTTCGACAGATGGATGATTCATCCCCGCATTAAATCATGTCTTGCCGCAAGGTTCATCATTGCAAAAGTACGAGCAGGTTAGAATCTCGGCATGGCTTACTTTAATGCACAAACATGAGCGGCTTTCTGGCGGTTGGTCTGGGTGCCATGCTGGGCGCGTGGTTGCGCTGGGGCATGAGCGTGTGGCTCAACCCGCGTTTTGAATCACTGCCGTTAGGCACGCTGGCAGTTAATCTGCTGGGCGGGTACTGCATCGGCTTTGCCATCGCCTGGTTTGCCCACCACACTCAAACGGCGCCGGAATGGCGGCTGTTTTTCATTACCGGCTTTCTCGGTGCGTTAACCACTTTTTCTGCCTTCTCGGCAGAAGTCATGAGCCAGTTGATTCATGGCCGTTACCTGTGGGCATTGGCGACCACCACGGCGCATGTGGCGGGTTCGCTGATTGCTGCCGGTTTGGGCTGGGCAAGCTGGAAAATCCTGCATACAGGATAGGCAGGGCATGATTGCTACACTGGATACCGCCAACCAGTTCATCCTGTTTTTGGCCTCGCTATTGGCGAATTTCTTCTCGGCTCTGTCTGGCGGCGGCGCAGGGCTGATCCAGTTTCCCATGCTGATTTTTCTGGGTTTGCCGTTTGGCGTGGCGCTGGCCACGCACAAAGTCGCCAGTGTGGCGCTGGGGCTGGGCGCAACCATCCGACACCTCAAGGAAAGCCATCTGGCACGGCGCGAGGCGCTCATTATCCTGGGCGCTGGCTTGCCGGGTGTGGTGCTGGGCGCATCCACCATCCTCAACGTGCCAGAAAAACTGGCGACGTTTTTATTGGGACTGCTGACGCTGGCATTGGGCGTGTACTCCGTGTTCAGGCCGCAGCTTGGCCTCACCCATGCCCCGCGCAACTGGCAGGGCAGCGGTCTTTACACCGGGATAGCGGGGCTGTTTGTGGTGGGCTTTCTTAACGGCTCGATCACCTCCGGCACCGGGTTGTTTCTCACCATTTGGCTAATCCACCATTTCGGCATGGACTACAAACGCGCCGTCGCCTACACCCTTATCCTGTGCGGCCTGTTTTGGAACGGCACCGGTGCGCTGGTGTTGGGTTATCTGGGCACCATTGCCTGGGACTGGATGCCCGCGCTGCTGGCAGGTTCCATCATCGGCGGCTATCTGGGCAGCCACATCGCCATCAAAAAAGGTAATCTCTGGATCAAGCGCTCGTTTGAGATCGTAACCATTTTGATTGGCCTGAAGCTTATTTTTGTATGACCGACGAAGACTACATGCGCGAAGCGCTGACCGAAGCGAGAAAAGCCTGGGCGGCAGGCGAAGTGCCGGTCGGCGCCATAGTGGTCAAGGACGGCATGGTGGTCGGGCGAGGCTTCAACCAGCCCATTTCCAGCTTTGATCCCAGCGCCCATGCCGAAATCATGGCTCTGCGCGATGCGGCAAAAAATCTGGGCAACTACCGGCTTGTCGATAGCACGCTATATATCACCTTTGAACCCTGCGCCATGTGCGCGGGGGCGATCTTCCATGCACGGGTCAAGCGCGTGGTGTACGGCGCGGCAGAATACAAAACCGGTGCGGCAGGCAGCATTGTCAATTTGTTTGCCGAACCCAGGCTGAATTTCCACGCACAGATTGAAGGCGGCGTATTGGCGGAAGAATGTGGCAAGCTCGTGAGCGACTTTTTTACTGAGCGGCGTGCAAGCAAGCTGCTTGGGGAAACGAATATCTCTCCCTCACCCCAACCCGCTGGGCGAGGGGGCAAAAACCCCGCAATTCAGAACCCCTCTCCCAGCGGGAGAGGGGCAGGGGTGAGGGAGAAATTACCGCACACCAAAGAGTGCCTTGTACCGCCAAGATTGCTTGAGAACGCAAGAAAACTGAGACAAACGCAGACTGATGCTGAAACTCTGCTTTGGTACTTTCTGAGAAACCGTAAATTCGGTGGAGCCAAGTTTCGCAGACAACATCCCATCGGAAACTATGTACTGGATTTTTACTGCGAGGCAGAAAATCTAGCGATTGAACTGGACGGTGGGCAACATATTGAGCAAGCCAAATATGATCACAAGCGCAGTGTTGATTTGAGTGCCGAAGGCATTCGCATTTTGCGCTTCTGGAATCATGAAATGTTTAACGAGACAGAGGCTGTATTGTCCGTAATCTGGGATACCTTGTTTCTTGCCACTGACGACGGAGCCGCCATTTCTCCCTCACCCCAACCCTCCCTTGCAGGGCGCGTTCCAGCTTGCAAGCTGGAACCGTTCGACAGGCGCGGAACATGTTCCGCGAAACCCCTGCCTCACCCCGCTGGGAGAGGGAGCAAAAAGCAATCTCTCCCGCTGGGCGAGGGGAACTAAAACATGCCAAATTACCGCATTGACGTAGATACCCGCCTGCAACGCCTGTACCTGTGGGAACCCACCCCGGACGGCGACATGCTGATCCGCGAATACCGCATTTCCACTGCCAAAAATGGCCTGGGCGAACAGGAAGGCAGTTACTGTACCCCGCGCGGCCGCCACCGCATTGCCGAAAAAATTGGCGCAGGCCAGCCCATGTACGCCGTGTTTAAGGTGCGCGTGCCAAGCGGAGAAATCTGGTCACGCGAACTGGCTGCAGAAAACCCCGGCTGCGACTGGATACTTACGCGCATCCTGTGGCTGGAAGGCATGGAAGATGGCAAAAACAAAGGCGGTCAGGTGGACTCCCACGACCGCTATATCTACATCCACGGCACCGACGAAGAACACCTCATCGGACAGCCAGCCTCACATGGCTGCATCCGTATGAAAAACGCCGATATGCTGGAATTATTTGAACTGATCGAGGCGGAAACCGAGGTTTTGATCGGCTAACAAAAAAGCCTGCTTTCGCGGGCGCTATACCGAATGAAAGCCCGCTTTCGCGGGCTTTTTTGTTTCAGGTTTGCAGGCCCTTATTGGAGTACGACTACGGTCACGCGCCGGTTCTCCACACGCCCAGCGCGGGTTTTGTTATCTGCGAGAGGTGCGGCTTCACCGTAAGCCATGACGGCCATGCGATGCAGGGCAATGCCACCGGAAATGGCCAGGTAGCGATGTACGATCTCGGCGCGTTTTTGCGCCAGACGCAGATTGGCATCGTCGGAGCCGCTGTTATCGGTGTGACCCTGGATTTCCAGATAAACGTTCTTGTTGTCGGCCTTGAGCTTGGCGACGAGGTCATCCAGTGCTTTTTTGCCGTCCTTGGTCATTTCGCTTTTATTCAGTTCAAAGGCGATCTGGCCGGAGAGTACAGTTTCAAACATGAACTTGCCTTCGGCCAGTTTGCCGGCGGCGTTGGCGCGATCCAGGGCTTCTTGCGCGGTGCGGTTAAGGCTGCTCATGCCGGCATGCAGGCTGCTGACTTTGCCATCCAGTGTCTGGTGGCGAGCGGCTGCGTCTTGTGCCAGCTTGTCCAGCTTGCCGGACATGTCGGCCTGTTGGCCGTCCATGCGCTTGTTAACGCCTGTCACTTGTTCGTTGACGTATTCCTTGGTGGCGCAGCCAGAAATTGCCACAGAGATTGACGCGGCGGCAATGGCCACAATGCTCAGTTTTTTCATTTCGCTTTTCCTGAAAATAAAGTAATTACAGGCCGGTATCGGCCAGCCTGGTCAAATGCTGAAATTTTTTGGTTGGCTGATATGGGAATGCTGCCAAAGGCTGCAACTCAGCAGGCAAGCATTTCACCCTCACCCCTAACCCTTCTCCCTCAGGGAGAGGGGAAGTGCTGGATTTAAATCCCGCGCAACAGTTCGTTAATGCCAACTTTGCTCAGCGTTTTTGCGTCCACTTTCTTGACGATGACGGCGCAGTACAGGCTGTAGCTGCCGTCCTTGGAGGGCAGGTTGCCGGACACCACCACCGAGCCAGCGGGGATGCGCCCATAGGTTACTACGCCGGTTTCGCGGTCGTAGATTTTGGTCGATTGGCCGATATACACGCCCATGGAAATCACGCTGTTGTCTTCGACGATCACGCCTTCGACCACTTCGGAGCGTGCGCCGATAAAGCAGTTGTCACCGATGATGGTGGGGCCGGCCTGCACCGGTTCCAGCACGCCGCCGATACCGACGCCGCCACTCAAATGCACGTTTTTGCCAATCTGGGCGCAGGAGCCAACGGTGGCCCAGGTATCGACCATGGTGCCGTCACCCACATACGCGCCGATGTTGACGTAGGAAGGCATCAGCACGACGTTTTTGCCGATGTAGCTGCCACGGCGGGCGGCGGCGGGCGGCACCACGCGGAAGCCGCCTTCGCGGAAATCGCGGCTGTTGTAGTCGGCAAACTTGCTGGGCACTTTGTCGAAATAATTAGTGTAGCCGCCCTTGATGAAGTTGTTGTCTTCCAGCCGGAACGACAGCAGCACGGCCTTCTTGATCCATTGATGGGTAATCCAGTTCTGGCCTTCAGTGCGTTCAGCCACGCGCAATTGACCCTTGTCGAGCATGTCCAGCACGGTGGCCACGGCATCTTTGACCTTGGCATCGGCATTGCGCGGGGTAATGTCGGCACGGCGTTCAAAGGCTTCTTCGATAAGCTGTTGTAGTTCTTGCATGATGGTTCCTGAAAAGTAGTGAACTAGCGAATGGGGCAAAAATCGGTATCGGTTTTAATCCAGGCTACGCCCGGAATCTCAGGGCGTGATTGTAAAGCCTGCACGGTTTTTTGGATGCGCCAGTCGGGTTCGTTAACCCCAAACAGCAGCATAACTTTGCCGCTGTCGCCAATGCTGTAGTTGACGAACAACGCACCTTCGCGGGCGAGGGTTTGCTGCACCAGGTATTCGATTTCGGCGGGGGTGGCAGCCCACAGCGGTGTGCTGGCAAGCAATGCCAAGAAAAACCTACTGGTCGTAACCATTACAAAAATCCACGATTCTTTGCGCGGCTTCCACGCAGCGCTCCAGCCCATCCACCAGCGCGATGCGCACAAAACCCGCGCCGGGGTTGAGTCCCCCGGAGCGAACAACCTCGACTTCGCGAGCAAGAAAGCTGCCGGGCAACACGGCCACATTTTTCTGTGCGTAAAGCTCGCGCACAAAACTCAAATCATCGCCGCCCGGCACTTTTGCCCACAAATAAAACGCCGCATCCGGCATGGGCGCTTGCATCACTTGATTTAACATCGGCTGAACTGCTGCAAATTTGGCCGCGTACTGGCGGCGGTTTTCCACCACGTGCGCTTCGTCGTCCCAGGCGATGGCAGACACTGCCTGCACCATCGGACTCATGGCGCTGCCGTGATAGGTGCGGTAGAGCAGAAATTTCTTTAACACCTCGGCATCGCCCGCCACCAGTCCGGAGCGCAGACCCGGCACGTTGGAGCGCTTGGACAGGGAATTGAATACCACCAGGTTTTTGTGGCCGCGCCCAAGCTGTTTGGCGGCGGTTAGTGCGCCCAGCGGAGGCTGGCCTTCGTTGAAGTAAATCTCCGAATAACACTCGTCGCTGGCAATCACAAAGCCATGTTGGTCAGCCAAATCGAAAAGTGTTTTCCAGTCGGCAAGCGACGTAACCTTGCCGGTCGGGTTACCGGGCGAGCATACATAAACCAGTTGCACCGTTTCCCATAAATCTTCCGGCACGCTTTCCCAAGCCATGCGGTAAGCGTTTTCTGGCGTGGTGTTGAGGTAATAGGGGGTAGCGCCCGCCAGTAGCGCAGCGCCTTCGTAAATCTGGTAAAACGGGTTGGGTGAGACGACGCGCTTTTTATGTTTGCTGGGGTCTATCACGGCTTGGGCGAAAGCAAACAGCGCTTCTCTTGATCCGTTCACCGGCAATACTTCGCTGACAGGATCAAGTTCCACACCATAGCGGCGCTGGCACCAGGTGGCCAGACTGTTTCTGAGCGTGTCGGTACCTTGGGTTAATGGATAACTTGCAAGACCGCCAAGGTTTTGCACGACGGCCTGTTTGATAAACTCCGGCGTGGCATGTTTGGGCTCACCAATCGATAAATTAACGGGTGCATAGTCTGGGTTGGGGCTCACACCCGCAAACAGTTCCCGCAGTTTCTGGAACGGGTAGGGATGAAGCTGGGCGAGCCTGGAATTCATTTTTTTAAATTACTGTATTTCATAGTGCCTTAATTTTATATGACATCACGCTTGTTGCCGGTTCTTGCCCTGCTTTTTGGTGCCGCCATGTGGGGGCTGATCTGGTATCCGTACCGCTTGTTACAGGATGCCGGGGTGGGGGGCGTGGTGTCTTCGCTGGTGTCTTATGGCGTGCCGCTGGCGCTAGCGCTGCCGTTTTTCTGGAAGCACTTTCACACGGCGCGGGCGCATTTTGGCTGGCTGGCCTTGCTGGGGCTGGCGGCGGGCTGGACCAATATGGGCTATGTGCTGGCCGTCATCGACGGCGAGATCATGCGCGTGGTGTTGCTGTTTTATCTGGCACCGGTGTGGACCGTATTTTTTGCACGCTGGCTGCTGGGCGAAAAGCTTTCCGCGCTGGGCTGGGGCATCATGACGTTTTCCTTTGCCGGTGCGCTGGTCATGCTGTGGCCGCAAGGTGGTGGTTTGCCGCTGCCCGCCAATTGGGCCGAATGGATTGCGCTATCTGCGGGCATAACCTTTGCCTTGTCCAACGTCGTGGCACGCAAAGTGGCCGAGGCCGACTTGTGGGCCAAGGTGCTGGCTATCTGGTTTGGCGTGACCGTGCTGGCGTTGATTGCCTTGACTTTTACCAGCGCCCCGTTTGCCTTTGCCGCACAGGCCGGGTTGCCGGTCTGGCTGTTGCTGATGGGCGTATGGGTGTGCATTGCCATCATGACCTTGGCGGTGCAGTTTGGCCTGTCGCACACCCCAGCCAATCAGGCGATTGTGATTTTTCTGTTTGAACTGGTGGTGGCGGCGATTTCCTCCTGGTTTCTGGCGCAAGAATCGCTGTCCGCACGCGAATGGATAGGGGTCGCCATGATTGTTGCCGGTAGTTTGCTGTCTGGAAAGATGGAGAAAAAATCGTGATTAATGCCTTGCTGCACGCCGGTTTGCTGGTGGCTGACTTGAATGCCGCCAAAATTTTCTACACAACCGTGCTGGGCTTGAAGCCCGTTTCAGGCCGGCCTGATTTGCCTTATCCCGGCGAGTGGTACGACCTGGGCGGGCAACAGCAATTGCATCTGATGCAACTACCCAACCCGGATGCTGCATCCACGCGCCCGCTACACGGTGGCCGCGACCGGCATATTGCGCTGGGAACGGATTCCATCGAGCAACTGGCCGCCAGGCTGGATGCCGCGCAAATTGTTTACACCCTCAGCCTGTCAGGTCGCGCCGCGCTGTTTTGCCGCGACCCGGATGCGAACACGCTGGAGTTTGTTCAGGTTTAACTCGGCAACACGCCAGACCCCTCGCGGGCGAGGCGTGCCGCGCCATACGCGGCCTCAGTATGCTTTGCGCGGCTAACGGGCACACCCAGCAAGTTTTCGCGAATACGTCGCCATGCTGCGTTTTGCGCACCGCCACCCGCGCTGGTAACTTGCGTAAGCGGTGACGCGCCCAGTGCCTGCAAGGTTTGATAACCCAATGCTTCGATCTTGCTCATGCCTTCCAGCAAGCCATGCAGAAACGCCGCATCGCTGCTTGGGCGCGGGCGCATGCGCGGCTGCAATTGTGGGTTGTTAATCGGGAAGCGTTCGCCCGGCGCGGGCAACGGGTAGTAATCGAGGTGGCTGGATTTCGCCGGGTCAATTTGCTGCGATAACGTGACGAGTTCCGCGCTGCTGAAAAACTGTCGCAACACCCCGCCACCCGTGTTGGATGCACCACCCGCCAACCACAGCTTGCCAAACCGGTGTGAATACACGCCGCTGGCCGGGTCGTCCACGCGCTGTTTCGACAGCAGCTTCAAGACTAGCGTTGTGCCCAATGAAGTCACCGCTTCGCCCGGCCTTACTGCGCCCGAGGCGATAAACGCCGCGATGCTGTCGGTGCTGCCAGCCCGCACTACGCAGGCTGGGTTAAGACCGAAACGCCTGGCCGTGACGGGGGAAATTGCCCCGATCGCTTCGCCCGGCATCAACACTTTTTGCTGCCACCGCCCACCGGGAAGGCGCGTAACCCAATCCGGCCACGCCAGCGTTTCAACGTCATAGCCCGACTTCAGGGCGTTGTGATAGTCCGTGATGCCGGGCTTGCCAGTCAGTAAAGCCGCCAGCCAATCAGCTTGATGAAAGCAAAATGCCGCATCGGGAAAATGCCGAGCCAGCCACAGGCGCTTTGCCAGACCAGACGTGGCACCATAAGCGTGCGATCCCCCCCTTGACAAAGGGGGGTTAGGGGGGATTTCACCGTGATTCAAAGCAAATCCCCCGGCGCTGTGCGCCACCCCCTTTATCAAGGGGGAAAAAGAGCCCGGGGTAATTTCCGTTGTCTCCGCCTCCGCCCGCGCATCGTTGTAAAGCAACGCTGGACTAACTGGCTCAAACGCCGCATCCGTCGCCAGTAATGTCCCGGAAGTACCATCAATTGCCAGCGCACACAGGTCAGCTCGAATATCTGCGGGTAACGCGGCAATCAGATCAAACAACGCCGTGCGCCAGTGTTGCGGATTAGCCGCATCGGCATAAGCTGCGCGAGATTCAAACACCTGTTCGCCAGCCTCGTCCAGCACACAGGCGCGTGCGCCCGAAGTGCCGAAGTCAAGGCCGAGGTAAAAACTAGCCACGCGTATTCGATTGATGCTCGAACCCGGTCAAGTCCACACGCGGTTCGGGCTTCCAGCCTTTTTTGCGATGCTCGGCGACGACGTTGGTAAAAATACCGCCACGCACATAAAACTTGGCGGTTACGCGCATGAATTTTGGTTTGGTGGCTTTGATCAAATCATCGAGGATGCGGTTGGTGACATCTTCGTGAAAATGCCCTTCTTCGCGGAAACCCCACATATACAGCTTGAGACTTTTTAGCTCTACGCAGAGCTTGTCGGGGATGTAATCGAGATAGATCGTAGCGAAATCCGGCTGGCCTGTTTTTGGGCAAAGGCATGTAAATTCAGGCACTTCCATATGAATATGAAAGTCACGCTCAGGTTTTGGATTGGGGAAGGTTTCTAGCGTTTTTACGGGGGAGGAGGGCATGGCTGGCTCGGTGTAGAATGGTCAAAAATCAGCCCGGTTTCGTCAGGAGGAGCCGGGGTAATACGCGAATTATATAAGTAGGAATGATGCCTTGCGTCTCACATCCATCAAGCTCGCCGGTTTTAAATCCTTTGTTGACCCCACCACCATTCTCATTCCCGCGCAGTTGACCGGCGTAGTTGGCCCCAACGGTTGTGGAAAATCCAATGTCATCGACGCGGTGCGCTGGGTATTGGGTGAGTCGTCCGCCAAGCATTTGCGCGGCGAGTCGATGCAGGACGTTATTTTTAATGGCTCGACATCCAGAAAGCCGGTATCGCGGGCTTCGGTAGAACTGATTTTTGACAACAGTTTGGGCAAGGCCGCCGGGCAGTGGTCGCAATATGCGGATATTTCCGTCAAGCGCGTACTGACCCGCAACGGCGATTCCAGCTACTACATCAACAATCTGCATGTGCGCCGCCGCGATGTGGCGGATTTGTTCATGGGTACAGGCTTGGGCGCACGCGCCTACGCCATTATCGAGCAGGGCATGATTTCGCGCATTATTGATGCCAAGCCCGAAGAACTGCGGGCTTATTTGGAAGAAGCCGCAGGCATTTCCAAATACAAAGAGCGCCGCAAGGAAACCGAGGCGCGCCTGCGCGATGCGCGTGACAACCTCAACCGTGTGCTGGATATTCGTCAAGAACTCGACAAGCAGATTGAAAAACTCGGCGCACAGGCCGAAGTCGCCACGCAATACAAGGCTTTTCAGGAGCAGCTCACCGGCGCACAGCACATGCTCTGGTATGTAAAAAAACGCGATGCCCAATCCGGGCGCGGCAAGCTGGCACGCGATTTAGGCGAGGCGGGCAACCGGCTGGAAGCCGAAACCGCCCGTTTGCGCGAAATTGAAGCGCGATTGGAATCGACCCGCAACGCGCATTTCTCTGCGCAGGATCATTTCAACGTGTTGCAGGGCGAGTACTACGCCGCGCAGTCCGAGGTGTCGCGCATCGAGCAGGCTTTAGGCCATTTACGCGCCACCCGCGAACGTCTGGCACGGCAACAATCCGAACTGGAAAGCCGCAATCAGTCTTTGTATGACCGCATCGCCACCGCAACAACAGAGAAAGACGACCAATCCACCAAACTGGCTGGTCTGGCCGAGTTGATTACCCAGGCCGAGGCACGTTTTAGCGCCGCCTCGCGCCAGCATCTGCCCGAGAAGGAAGAAGCTCTTAAACAAGCGCAGCAGGCCGTGAGCGAAGCCCAGCGTGCGTTGTCGCAGGCCGAGCAAAATCGTCAGGTGGATGAAACCAACCTGAACCATGCGCGCAAATCACTGCAACAACTGGAAGAACGCAAAACCCGGCTGGACAAGGAACTGGCGCAACTGCCCAGACCCGATGCCGCTGCTTTATTGGGCAAAGAGCTTGACCTTGCCAGCCTGGCCGAAGTGCTGAATGAAGCGCGTTTCCAGCTAGAAGGCCGCGATACCGAATTGCCCGCGCTGGATGCCGCCCGCAGCGCCGCCCTGCGTGAACTGGATGAGACGCGCCGCGAGTTGCACAAGGTAGAGGCCGAATTGGCCGCATTGCGGAAAATGCAGGAAAGCCTGAAAGCCGACGAAAAGCTGGGGCATTGGCTAAACCAGCAAAACCTTGGCGCTGCCGCCCGAATCTGGCAAGGGCTGGACGTGGAGCAGGGCTGGGAAGCGGCTGTGGAAGCGGTGTTGCGTGAACGCCTGCAAGCCATGGAAACCCCGGTGCAGGAAAGCTGGTTTAGCAGCGCCCCGCCAGCCCGCATGACGACCTTTGGTGGAGCGGAGGAGTCGTTGAACGCGCCGCAAGGCAGCTTGCTGTCCAAACTGCGTGCCAAATCCGGCAATCTGGCAGGCGTGCTCAACGACTGGCTGGCGAACGTGTTGATTGCAGAAAGTGCGCAGGATGCCCGGCAACGTCAGGCCAGCCTGCAAGCGGGTCAATCTCTGGTCACGCCACAAGGCCATGTGTTCACCCGCCATAGCGTCACCTTCCACGGCCCGCACACGGCGGTGGAAAGCGTGCTGGCGCGTAGCCGCGATATTGAAAAGCTGGACGCACAACTGGTCGGGCTGAAAGCGCGTCTGACCGCGTTAGAGCAAGCACAACAGGCCGCGCACATTGCCTACAGCACCGCCCAGCAAGCAGTTGCCCAGCTGCGCCAGCAGGTCAGCCAGACCCAAAGCCGCCATCAAACCGCGCAAATGGAAGTGCTGCGTTTGCAACAGGCATTTCTACGGGTCAACCAGCGGCGCGAACAAATCGAAAACGAGCTCGCCGAAATTGACATGAGCCTGGTAGCCGAGCAGGAAGATGCTGCCGCAACCGATGAACGTTTGCGCAATCATCGCAGCGAAATCGACTTTGCCCGCGAGCATGTTTATGAAGTCAGACAGGCACGCGACATTGCCGACCGCGCCGTGCATGAAGCCCGCGAGCAGCAGCGCGAGGCCGAACGCAGTTTGCAGGAAACACGATTTATTGAAACAACATCTGGCAATAAAATCAAGGAACTGGAAACGCTTCTTGTCGGATTGCATGAGGAAAAAAATCGCTCCGGCGAATCGCTGACTTCCCTGCAACAGGAGATGTTTGGTCTGGATGAAGCGCCGCTTGAAAGCGGTTTGCAAAGCGCGCTGGCTAACCGCATAGCCCGCGAGGAAGGTCTGTCCGCCGCCCGCAACGGCCTGGAAGAAATGACCAACCGCCTGCGCAGCGAGGATGAATCGCGCATCCAGTGTGAACAAGGTTTGACTCCGCTGCGCGAACGCATGGAGCAACTGCGTCTGAAGGATCAGGAGTTACTGCTGACCGAAACCCAGTTCGAGGAAAACCTCAGCCAAGCGCAGGCCGATCAAGCCGCGTTGGGACTCCGCTATGAACAAACCAGCCCCAAAGGCGGCGCGTTGCAGTCCGACATCAACCGCCTGACGGACGAAATCGCCGCGCTGGGTGCAGTCAACCTGGCCGCGCTGGATGAACTAACCCAAGCGCAAGAGCGCGGCACTTATCTGGCCAACCAGCACGCCGACTTGATGGAAGCCACCAACACGCTGGAGTCCGCCATCCGCAAAATCGACCAGGAGACGCGTGAGTTGCTGAAGGCCACGTTTGATACCGTCAACACCAACCTGGGCGAACTGTTCCCGCAATTCTTCGGCGGCGGTCGCGCCGAACTGGTGCTAACCGGCGAAGAATTGCTCGATGCGGGCGTACAAATCATCGCCCAGCCGCCCGGCAAAAAGAATTCCAGCATTCATTTGCTGTCCGGTGGCGAAAAGGCACTTACCGCCTTGTCGCTGGTGTTTTCGCTGTTCAAGCTCAACCCAGCGCCATTCTGTCTGCTGGACGAAGTGGACGCGCCGTTGGACGATGCCAACACCATCCGCTATTCCGAAATGGTCAAGCGCATGTCCGCCGAAACCCAGTTCCTGTTCATCACCCACAACCGCATCACCATGGAAATGGCGCAACACCTGGCGGGCGTGACCATGAATGAACCCGGCGTATCGCGGATTGTGGCGGTGGATGTGCAGGAAGCCTTGCGGTTTCAGGAAGAGGCGGCCTGAGCGGTTTGCTAGGGCATGCCTTGCCCTTGCAGCGCTAGAGGCGCACCGTTTGAGTCCATGAAAATGGTGAATCAGTTTTTTGGCTGTGTGGTTTTCGGAAATCAAACAGCCGGAAAATGACCCCGAAGAGTTTTCGGCGATTTATGCCTTTTCTGATGTGATGGGCAGCTTGTAGATTGTTGATTTAGCTGTATTTACCATTTTAGGATGTGTTAATGCAAGACCTGACCCCGATGGGACTGCTCAGTTCCTGTTTATTACCCACAACCGCATCACCATGGAAATGGCGCAACACCTGGCGGGTGTGACCATGAATGAACCCGGCGTATCGCGGATTGTGGCGGTGGATGTGCAAGAAGCCTTACGGTTTCAGGAAGTGGCGGCCTGAGCGGCTTGCTAAGGAATGCCTTTGCGTATTCCACTGTACGCGGCATGTAGAGGGAACGGGGCTCGATCTCAGTTTACTGGGGTGTCATTTCGCTTGAAAACCGTGGTCTGTCCCTTGTTGTTGCCGGAAAATGGCCCAGGAATTGAATTTCAATCCACGCGCCAAAATGGGGGTGTGAGAGATGAGTACTGAAAATAGCGTGCCACAATTTTCCATCTGCATATTGGAAGAGCAAACCCAGTTGACGCTGGCCGATCTCTGTCGTGCCTGTGCCGTCCATGAAGAACGGATAATCGAGTTGGTGGATATGGGCGTGCTGGAACCGCAAGGCCGTGAACCCGCCCGCTGGGTATTCGGCGGCGCCAGCCTAAACCGCGCCCGTGTGGCCTTGCGCCTGCAGCGGGATCTTGAGATTGATCTCGCGGGAGCGGCATTGGCGCTGGAGTTGCTCGATGAGATCGCCTCGCTGAGAGCGCGACTGCGGGCGATGGGTGGAGAGTGATCAAGCGTGGGTCATGCTGAAACCGGGCCACGCCAAGGCTACCCGGGCTGGCCGAGCAACCTCAAGATGTACCGCCGGATCGAGGATTTTCTGGCAGGGTGCCTGGGTGGGCGCAGTTCCGGATTCGACTATTACGAACTGGGCGCGTGGGCTTTTTAGGGTTGTGGCTACGCTTGATCAGTTCCGCGCCATGCAGAAGTTGTATGCAGGAAGATGGGGCAGTGCTTGCAAAGACACATTGCAAACGTTGCAAGGCAAAAGGGAATGTTGCAACGCAAGACCTGTCCCCGAAGCTTATGAGCCTGTGCCCCTTTGATTATTAGTTTCTTGGTTTTACGGGCAGGCCTAATTCGCGCCATGTCCCTTTAATTCTGCATCGAAGCTCTTAGCCCAGGACACTCAAGTGACCGACCCAAAAATATCGCTTCGGTGCCTCGATAACGATTTTGAGCACAATAGCTCAGACTGTAACTAACGTATTGATAGTCCCGATATAGGTCTCGAATCGCCGGCACGTCATCATATGAAACCATACAATGCTGCCGTATTTTGGCTACGGCAGCCGCGACAGCAGCGTGATCGTCATGTTTGTAGTGGTGTTCATACAGGTCACCTCCCTTGACATAATATGGCGGGTCCAGATAGACCAACGTCTTGTCTGGCAATGTTGGAACAATTCTAGTGAGGAGGTCAATGGCGTCCAGCCGATGAAGACTGATTCGATCTTGATGCTGCGCGATTACCTGAATACGTTCGATCAAATCATCTTTCTTGTACCGGGCGTCGATCTTGAAATTACCATCTTGGTTTTTGCCCCCGATGACCCCGGCTTTGAGTATTCCTGATCGATTAGTTCGGTTGAGGAAAAATGTTGAGAAGCCCAATGCAAGGACATCGTTAGCGTCCTTTTTTCTTTGAATATCTCGCTGTACAAACCATGTTTCCATCGTGACCGGTGTGTCGGCGATCATTCTGCATAAGCGCTCACTATCGTTCAGGACGGAGTGCCAAAATGCCCATACGGACGTGTCTATGTCATTAATGTGAACATGAGAAGCAAACTCTTGTATTGCCAACTCAAGCGCAATCGAAGCGCCACCGGCATACGGCTCAACGTAAACCCCGTCCATCAAATCGTTATGGCGAAATAATGCTTTAACGTACTCAGTGAGTTTTGTTTTACCGCCAGGATAACGCAGCGGGGAATGGTAGCTGGACAATAGGTGCTCCTAATATGCGACGAACCTACTTTACCGGCTTTTTGCAGGGCTGACCTGCCCAACTTTAAACATGTGCGATCAGCCTAACAAAGTCTGAAATGTTGTCCCAGATTGTGAGAAGTTCGGACGCAATCGGCGACGCATGCCTACTATGTACAAACGCATGAAGGGTGGTGATGCTTGCGGACTGCGCCTTTGGATCAGGGCCGGTGCCGACCAGCCTATGGACAATCGCCTCTTGGGTTTTATCTAATTTCGCCTGTGCTTTCAGATGCGCAGCTGAAGATGTAGCCTTTTCTGCCAAGGTTCCTTGAGTGTTTTTCGGATTCTTGCACACGACTGATACCGACTCGCGCGAGATAAAGTCGTCCAGGCTTAGTTCGATATACGTGCGGAGTAACACAGCTACGGCATTCTCATGATTCGCCACTGAAAGTTTCTTAAGTTCGCGATAAATCTTGTTCAGGCGAGGACTTTGCGTGCTCGTAGAAATCACATATTCTTTCTTGATTAGCACGAATATTCAGGAAGTCTTAACCATGCTTCGGTACGCTTAGGCGTAGTGGCTGCGGCACGCAGCAAACGAGGCAAGATCGTCT
>JAYUCZ010000193.1:0-8538 GCA_043740065.1 Thiobacillaceae bacterium
AACCAGCCCAGTGCAAAGAAAAGCGGTATGGCCAGCAGCCACCAGAATTCGAATTCCATGTGTGGTCAATTAATGCAGCGGCATCAGTCTGCGATTGGGGAGGATGTCGGGGCGATATCTGTCATCGCCTCGGTTTGTTTACGCAATTTTGCGCGTTCGCGCTGCAAACGAAATATCAGCGGCAGCAAGGCCAGCATACCCAGTAAAGCACCCAAGCCAAGAACCAGCAGCATCAAGACAACCAGCGGTGTTTCCCACGCGTAACCGAGGAAATAATGCAGTGTCACGAGCTGACTATTCTTGAGCGCGAACCCAAGCACAATCAGAAAAATCAGGATTTTCACGGCCCAGCCGAGAGCGTGCATCATGCTGTAGGTCAGTCCTTGCCTATGTTTATCGGTATTCATTACTGCTGCTGCCAGTGCGTAATTGTACTCTGAGCGCCGCCACGAACATTGCCGCAAAAGAAAAACGGCGCATGAATGCGCCGTTTTTCTTTTTACGTTCCGGAACACTCAAAGCGGGTGGTAATCCACACGCTCCCTGAGTTCCTTGCCAGCCTTGAAATGCGGGACATGTTTGGCAGACACCTCAACCTTCTCGCCAGATTTGGGATTACGACCCAGTCTGGCAGGACGGTAATTCAGGCAAAAACTGCCAAACCCGCGAATCTCGATACGTCCACCAGTTGCCAGGGTTTTAATCATGGCATCGAGTATGGTTTTAACGGCCAACTCGGCATCCGCCCCCTGAAACTGCGGGTGGCGGATAGAGAGCCGACCAATCAGCTCGGATTTGGTCATTCCGTTCAAGGTTTAGCCAATCAGCTTATTGCTGGTCAAGGTTGGTTCCAATCAGCTTATTGCTGATCGGTGTTTTTGGTGTCCAGCTTGGCCTTGAGCAGCGCACCCAGATTGGTGGAACCGCTTGCCGCTGCCGAAGATTCCGCAGCCATTTTCTTCATGGCGTTGTCTTGTTCGGCATTGTCTTTGGCCTTAATGGACAGGTTAATCACGCGGTTCTTGCGATCCACGTTAATGATCATGGCCTCGACTTCGTCGCCTTCCTTGTAGTGGTTGCGGATATCTTCGACGCGGTCGCGAGAAATCTCGGAAGCGCGCAGGTAACCGTCCATGTCGGCATCCACGATCTGAATCACCGCACCTTTGGCATCCAGTGATTTAACCGTACCTTTGACGATGCTGCCTTTTTCATGCGTACCGACGAAGGAGTTGAACGGGTCGCCTTCCATCTGCTTGATGCCCAGGGAAATGCGCTCGCGCTCGGTGTCGATACCCAGCACCACGGCCTCGACATCCTGGCCTTTACGGAAGTTGCGCACGGCTTCTTCGCCAGCCAGATTCCAGGACAGGTCGGACAGATGCACCAGACCGTCGATACCGCCAGGCAGGCCGATGAACACGCCAAAGTCGGTGATGGACTTGATGGCACCGGAGACTTTGTCGCCCTTCTTGTAGTTGATGGAGAAATCATCCCAAGGATTGGCTTTGCACTGTTTCATGCCCAGGGAGATGCGGCGTTTGTCTTCGTCGATGTCCAGCACCATGACTTCGACTTCATCGCCCAGTTGCACGATCTTGCCGGGGCTGACGTTCTTGTTAGTCCAGTCCATTTCGGACACGTGTACCAGACCTTCGATACCGGGTTCGATTTCGACGAATGCGCCGTAGTCGGTGAGGTTAGCCACCTTGCCGAACATGCGGGTGCCTTGCGGGTAACGGCGGGCAATACCCACCCACGGGTCGTCGCCCAATTGTTTGATGCCCAGCGAAACGCGATTCTTTTCCTGGTCGAACTTGAGAATCTTGGCTTCGATTTCCTGACCCACCTGCACCACTTCGGAAGGATGCTTGACACGACGCCAGGCCATGTCGGTAATGTGCAACAGGCCGTCGATGCCGCCCAGATCCACAAACGCGCCGTAATCGGTAATGTTCTTGACCACGCCCTTGATGATGGTGCCTTCCTTGAGGTTTTCCATCAGCGCTTCGCGGTCGGCACCCATGCTGGATTCCAGCACTGCACGACGCGACACCACGACGTTGTTGCGCTTGCGATCCAGCTTGATGACCTTGAATTCCATTTCCTTGTTCTGGTAGGGCGTGGTGTCCTTGACCGGACGCATATCCACCAGCGAACCCGGCAAGAAAGCACGCAGGCCATTCATCAGCACCGTCAAACCACCCTTGACCGTACCGGCCACCAGGCCAGTCACAATGCGGCCTTCGTTCATGGCGGCTTCCAGATCCAGCCACGCGGCCAGTTTCTTGGCACGCTCGCGCGACAGTTTGGTAGAACCAAAGCCGTCTTCCAGGGACTCGATACAAACCTGGACAAAATCACCAATTTTTACTTCGATGGCACCGTGGTCATCTTTGAACTCTTCAGTGGGAACCAGGCTCTCGGATTTGAGGCCGGCATTCAACACCACGAAATTGGCATCAATGCCAATGACTTCAGCCATGATGACTTCGCCCTGACGCATTTCCTGACTGATGAGGGATTCCTCAAACAGGGCGGCAAAGCTTTCGGCGAAATTTCCAGCAGACGATTCGGTGGAGGCAGCAAGTTGAGTAGCAGACATTTATTGGGACCTTACAATCCGCTGATTAGGCGGGGTTAGTTGCACACACGCCAGCCGGTAAGGGCTGGCAACGATAAAACGCAGTTTTACTGCGCGGCTTCTTTCAAGCAATGGCGCGATACTGTTCGAGTATCGCTGCCACCACCTGGTCGATATTCAAACTGGTGGAATCCAGCAACGTGGCATCGGACGCAGGTTTCAGGGGAGCAACAGCACGTTGCATATCCCGCTCATCCCGTGCACGCATATCACCCACAAGGGCGGCAAGGTTAGCAGGGTTTCCCTTCTCGATCAACTGCTTATATCGCCTTTCCGCTCTGGCCTCGGGGCTGGCGGTCAAAAAGACCTTTACTTGCGCACGGGGAAACACCACCGTGCCCATATCGCGGCCATCCGCCACCAGACCCGGGGCTTGCGCGTAAGCGCGTTGACGTTCCAACAGCGCCTGCCTGACCATGGGCAGCGCCGCCACTTTAGATGCGCCCTCGCCCACTGCTTCGGCGCGAATGGCTTGGGTTGCAAGTTCGCCGTTCAGCCAGATTTCGCCAGCACGAAACTCGGCTGGCAGCTTGGCCGCCAGTGCAGCCAACGCATCCTCGTTGTCTAAATCGACTCCTTGCTGCGTGGCATACAGCGCAGTCAAACGATACAACGCGCCGGAGTCCAGCACATGAAAACCTAACGCCGCTGCCACGCGTTCGGCAATCGTGCCTTTGCCAGAAGCGGAGGGGCCGTCGATGGTAATAACCGGAATATACACAAAAGCCTTTTTACAAAGAGGACATGAGGACAAGAGGAAGTTCGGATTCGGGCGTGAATCGTTCTCGACTTACTCCCGTCCTCATGTCCTCTTTGTTCATTACACCAGCTTGCACGCCGCAGGCTGGCCGGTAATGGTCGCCAGCGCGTCAAAATAACCGGGGAAAGTTTTGTTCACACATTTAGGATCGTTAATACGCACCGGCACGCCGCCCAGCGTCACCAGCGAAAAACACATTGCCATGCGGTGATCGTCGTAGGTATCCACCGCCACATTTTCATTGGGTTTTTTGGGCGGGGTGATTTTCAAATAGTCCGCGCCCTCTTCAACCTCTGCGCCAAATTTGCGTAACTCGGTGGCCATCGCTGCAATGCGGTCGGTTTCCTTGACCCGCCAGGAGCCGATGTTGCGCAAGGTGGAAACGCCATCGGCAAACAGCGCCAGCACCGCCAGCGTCATGGCCGCATCGGGAATGTGATTCAAATCCATGTCGATGGCACGAATGCGCTGGCTGCACGGCAATTGCGCTTCGATCCAGTTCGGTCCCATGCCAATTTCCGCGCCCATACGGGCTAACGCGGCGGCAAACTGCACGTCGCCCTGCAAGGCATTGCGCCCCACGCCTTGTACGCGCACCGGGCCGTGACCGAGTGTGCCCGCCGCAAGGAAATAGGAAGCGGAAGACGCATCACCTTCCACTTCGATGTCGCCGGGGCTTAGGTACACACCTGCTGGCACGCTAAAACTTTCCCAGCCTTGCTGTTCAACCTTGATGCCAAATTTCGCCATCAATCCCAGGGTAATCTTGATATAGGGTTTGGAGATCAGTTCGCCGGATACTTTAATCGTGACATTGCGACCCAACAACGGCGCGGCCATCAGCAGCCCGGTTAAAAACTGGCTGGAAACATTGCCTTTCACCGTCACTTCAGATGCACTGCCGGATTGCGCAGGATGGATATGCAAAGGCGGAAAGTTTTCGTTGCCCAGATAATTGACTTGTGCACCCAATTGGCGCAAACCATCCACCAGATCACCAATCGGACGCTCGTGCATCCGCGCCACGCCGCGCAAAACATAGTCACCGCCAGACAAGGCGCAGGCAGCAGTTAACGAGCGAAACGCCGTACCGGCATTGCCCAAAAACAGTTCGACCTGTTTAACCGGAAATGCGCCGCCCACGCCTTCCACCCGATAGTTGTCCGTACCGACGTGGCGCGTCCACTTCACACCCAGTCTGGATAGTGACTCAAGCATGACCTGCGTATCGTCGGAATCCAGCAGTTCCTTGATTTCCGTCGTGCCAGAAGCCAGCGCGGACAGCAGCAACACGCGGTTGGAAATGCTCTTCGAGCCGGGCAACTTGACCATGCCGGAAGCGGAATTGAAAGCGGGTAAGTCGAGATATTCCATAAAACCAGAATCGTTTACAAAGAGGACGAGAGAACAAAAGGGTAGAAAAACAGGTTTACTCCTGTCCTCTTCTCCTCTTTGTTAGAGAGTTTAACTGCCATGCCAATTACGCCGCGCCTGACTTGCCCGGCTAAAAATCGTTTCCAGTGCAGCGGCATCGCCAGCTTCCAGCGCCTGCGCGATTTCATCCAACTTGTTGCGGTACGCCAGCAGTTCTACCAGCAGTGCCTGACGATTCGCCATGGCAATATCGCGCCACATCTCCGGCGATGAAGCAGCGATGCGGGTAAAGTCGCGGAAGCCACTGGCGGCGTAAGCAAAAAATTCCTCCGCATCGGCACGGCTTGCCAGCTCGTCCACCAGCGCGAACGCCGCCAGATGCGGCAGATGGCTGACGGCGGCAAAAATCCGGTCGTGCCTAGCGGCATCCATGTTCGTTACCTTTGCGCCTGCCATTTCCCACATTGCGGCAACCTTCGCAACGGCATCTGGCCGGGTTTCGGCAGTGGGGCATAACACCACATTCTTGCCACGATAAAGATCGGTTTTGGCCGCCTGCGGGCCATTATTCTCCGAGCCTGCAATCGGGTGTCCCGGCACAAACTGGCTGATTCTTTCGCCCAATATTTTGCGTGCGCTGTCGATTACATTCAACTTGGTACTGCCTGCGTCGGTGACGATGGTCGAGTCGCTTAAGTACGGCGCGATTTGTTTCAGCACGCCTGTCGTCTGCGCTACCGGCATCGCCAAAAAAATCACCTCTGCGTCGGCAATCTCTGCCGGGGTATCGGCAATACGGTCGATTAACCCAAGATTTTTTGCGGCCTCCAGCGTTTCGCGGCGACGCCCCAGACCGATGATTTCATCCACCGCGCCCGCCTGTTTCAACGCCGCAGCCAGCGAGCCGCCGATGAGGCCAACACCGGCAATGGCGAAGCGTTTGATATGCAAACTCACTGGCTGGCTTTCAAGGCTTCAAGAAAACGTGCGTTCTGGCTTTCCAGCCCGACCGACACGCGCAGAAATTCTGGTAAACCGTAGTTGGCAACCGGGCGCACGATCACGCCGCGCTTGAGTAATTCGGCATTGATGCGTGCCGCATCGCCCACCTTCGCCAGCAAGAAATTACCTTTGGACGGCACATACGCCAGCCCCATTTCGGTCAGTCCGTTTTCAAGCTGGCGCATTCCAGCCAGATTGACCTGATAGCTTTCCTGCAAGAAATCTTCATCATCCAGTGCTGCCAGTGCCGCCGCCTGCGCGGGCAAATTGACATTAAACGGATGGCGCACCCGGTTCAGCAGGTCGATCACATCGGCATGTCCAAAACCATAGCCCACGCGCAGGCCAGCCAAACCGTAGGCTTTGGAAAAGGTGCGGGTAATCAGCAAATTAGGGAAACGCGCCAGCCATTGCACCGTATCAAAACGGTCTTGCGGCGGCAGGTATTCACCGTAGGCTTCGTCCAGCACCACCAGCACATGGCGCGGCAGGTCATTTAAAAAAGTTTCTATCTCAGCCCAGGGCAAGAACGTGCCGGTGGGATTATTCGGATTGGCAATCCACACCACGCGGGTGTCGCTGCGAATCGCGGCACGCATGGCCGCAAGATCATGGCCGTAAGCCACTGCCGGAACTTCAATACCTGCCGCGCCCGCCGTCAAGGTGGCGATGGGATACACCGCAAATGCATGTTGCGCGTACACCGCCGATGCGCCCTGCCCTAAAAATGCCCGCGCCGCCATGTCCAGCACATCGTTGGAGCCGTTGCCCAGCACGATGTTTTCGCGGGCAAGATCAAACTTTTCTGCAATGCGGGTTTTTAACGCAAAGCCTGCACCGTCCGGGTACAGCGCCATCTCGTTCAAACTTTGCCGTGCTGCCGCCAGCCCCATCGGGCTGGGTCCCAGCGGATTTTCATTCGAGGCCAGCTTGATAATGCCTGACTCGTCCAGCCCCAGCTCCCGCGCCAGCTCGGCAATCGGCTTGCCGGGCTGATAAGGCGCGATGGCGCGGATATGGGCGGGAGCGAGGTCGCAAAGCATCAAAGTCGGGTCTGAGCAATTTTAGAGGCAGGCTTTATAAACACCAGAGACAAGTTTGCAGCATTTCTTTGTTCCAAGGGGTGGAGGGCAGTTCATATAAGTGCAGCCTGTCTGACAGGTGATCGTCGCAGCAGATGGTGTATCCATCGCTTTTTCTACAGATGGAATGGTAGGCGGGATAGTTTCGGCAAGCGGCGAAACGGGGGCTGCGGTTTCCTGCGCCGGAGTGGCTACCGCAGGAACATTTTCAGGCGCAGGATTCGATGCCACAGGTGGAGCGGGTTCGGCAGCGGTTTGCGGCGCTTTTTCGCAAGCCGCCAGCAGCGCCAGACTTATTATCAACAGACCATGTTTGATCAAGTGCATTTTTCTTCTCCCTTGGTTAAAAAAACGACAGTCAATGTATCAGCAACGTGTGTTGCTGTTTAAAGCAGCTACCAACTCAATCTGGCACTACCATAAACAAAGCGCCCCGGACTAAAACGCGGGGCAAGCGGGTCGCTCTCGGTATATTCAAATTTATCATCCAACAGGTTACGCACGCCAAGCTCTATCAAGCCTTGCTTAAGTTGCCAGCGCAGGTTGGTGTTGAGTTGCGTAGAAGCATCACGATAGGGCAAGGGTGAAAACTGATAATTTCCATCCACCCAGTTGTGGCCAATTTCGCCTTTCCAACTCAAGCGTGAATTTGCAAACCAGTTAAACGACCATTTCACGTCGCGCAAGCGTTGCTCAAAAATCGAGTCCAGAATCAAGGCGCCAGATTCATTGGTACGCTTTTCATAGCCTGCATCCAGTGTCGTTGAAAAAGCCTTATTCATCGGCATCCAGCTCAATCCAAGCCGACCATCCGTATAACGCGACTTCTCCAGAAATTGCGAAACACCATCACTTACGGGTTCCCTGACATCGCGAATTTGCGCCTGACCGCTGGCGAGCCAAGCAGGATTCAGATGGTGGTCAAACGCGATACCCGCGCTCTTGACCAACTTGCCGAGTTCACTGGGGCGGGTGTTGATAATCCCTGCCGTTTCCACTGGCGTGAGCGAGGCTCCACCTACTTCCGGCAAGCCAAGATGCTGCCCCAGGGCAAAGCGCAGATGCGTGGCTGAGCCGGGGCTATAGACCAACCCCAGACGCGGAGTCCAGCGAGACAGCTCGGTGTTATAGGTGTCAATCTGATCTTTGTTTTTCAGCCACGACCAGCCCAAGGTCCAATCCAGTTCCCAGCGCTCCGCCAATTTGATGGTTTGTGTCGCATAGACCTGCCCAGCGTAAACCTTGTTTTCGACAGAACTGAGGGGATAGTCGGAATGTTCACGGTATGCCTCTAAACCGGCAAGCAATACCCCACCAGCGTAAGGCCGCCGGTATTGAAGCCCCACGCTATCAGCCGAAATTTCAGCCGGAGTAATGGAACCGGGGGCAAAGTCATACTCAAGTTTGTAATCAGTTGACTGATGGCTAAGCAAAGCACGTAACTCGCCGCCATTGCCAACACGCTGGCGCATGCCGAGACGCGCTACCCAACTATCTTCATCAATGTTGGTGCCAAGCGGGGGGGACAAAATTGGATATAAAACCATGCTGCGCTCTGACCTAAAATCCTGAACACTTAAAAACAGCCGCGTGTCCGCCGATGGATCCCACTTCAACACGCCTTGCCAGGTGGTGTTATCCAGGCCGTTAAATGGGGCAAAACCTTCTGTCTGGTA
>JAYUCZ010000194.1:0-19130 GCA_043740065.1 Thiobacillaceae bacterium
CTCCTGCACGTATGTTTATGGATTGATTGTCATGCCTCATTTTTTATTGCGTTTGCTTGCCTCCGCCCTGATGCTGATGCTGATGTCCTGTGCAGCCCATGCCAAGGATATGTCCCTGAAAGATATTCTCGCCTTGCCCACTGCCCCGCCCGGGGTGGTGATAGAAATCGTGACAGCTGACAGTAATGGTTTGCGCTGGGCTTTGCCGCAGGCGCAATCAGCGGTAGCGCAACTGCGGGGAAAATTCAAGGATCTGCCTGTCGCGATTGTGACCCATGGACGTGAACAGTTTGCGCTGACGCAGAAGCGGCAGCCTACCCATCAGGCTGAACACAAAATAGTGCAATCGCTGACGCAGGATAATCAGGTAACGGTACATGTCTGCGGCACGTATGCTGGATGGCGCGGTATTACCCCTGAAGATTTTCCGGCCTATGTGAATTTTGCGGCTGCAGGCCCGGCGCAGATCAATGACTATAAAGCGCTAGGGTATGTGCTTTTAGTTATTCGTTCACAACATAAATTACATCAGTAATATGCTGTTTCGAAGACGGTGATCGCTGCGCTGAAACTGCCAGCGCACAGACTAAATAATCACCAGGCGCGGGGTCAGGTCTAGCTAAGTAGCATTGTTTTGTGTGATACGTCTTGGAGGAGACCGTGGTCTTTAGCCGGTTGCCATTAAACGATAAGCTCGCAACAAGCCGTTTTCCTGCGTGACCAGTCCAATAAACTCATCCGCCACATAGGCACTGGCAATGCTGCCTTCCGCTAGATGAATCGCTTGTTCCGGCGCGTTGGGGGTTTTGCCTTGTTTGAGCAGATGCGTGGTTTCAGCGTCCAGGGTTAATTTTGGCAGGCTGCTAATCATCACGTCAGGCGGCAGCAAACGTGCGGTTCTGGCTGCTGGATCGAGTGTTTCCAATGCGCCAAGGCCGATGCTTTGATCGAGTGTGAAGTGACCGCTGGCAGTACGTTCCAGACCCGTTAAATGTGCGCCGCAGCCCAACACATTGCCCAGGTCTTCGGCCAGGGTGCGGATGTAAGTTCCGCCGGAGCAATCCACATCCAGTATCAATACGTCGTTCTCTAGCGCAATGATTTCGAGCCGGTAGATGGTGACGGTTCTGGATTTGCGTTCGATTTGTATGCCTTGCCGGGCGTATTCGTAAAGCGCTTTGCCCTGATGTTTGAGGGCGGAATACATGGGCGGCACTTGCTGGATTTCGCCGGTAAATTTTGGCAATGCGGCCAGTACTTGTTGGTGGCTGACGTTGACCGGGCGGGTTTCGATGACTTCGCCTTCAATATCGCCGGTGGTGGTGGTGATACCCAGTTTGGCGGTGGCGTGATAGGTTTTGTTGCCGTGCAGGGCAAAGCTGGAAAACTTGGTGGCCTGGCCGAAGCAAATGGGCAGCAAGCCGGAGGCAAACGGGTCGAGCGTGCCGGTGTGTCCGGCTTTGGCGGCGTTGAATAGCCACTTGGTTTTTTGCAGGGCGGCGTTGGAAGTCCAGCCGACTGGCTTGTTGAGCAACAGTACGCCGTCGATAACTTGCCTGGGCATCACGTTTGCCCCCTCTCCCTCCGGGAGAGGGCTGGGGAGAGGGTGAAATGCTGGAATCACCACGTAATGCCTTCACCCTCTCCCCAGCCCTCCCCCATCAAGGGGGAGGGAGTTTCTAATGAACAATCCCGGTTCAAGCTGAAACTCAATCTTCTTTGGGATGTTTTGCGTCGTCGGCCACAGCCTGGTCGATGAGTTGCGAGAGGTGCATGCCGCGCTCGATGGATTCGTCATAGACAAAACCGAGTTGCGGCACGAGGCGCAGTTTCATGCGGTGCGCAAGCTGGTTGCGCATGTAGCCAGAGGCGCGGCGCAAGCCATTCAATACGGCTGCATGGTCGGTGACTGCGTCGGTGGTTTTCAGGCTGGTGACAAACACCTTGGCATGCTCCAGATCGTTGGTGACTTCAACACTGGTAATGGTAATCAGACCCACGCGGGGGTCTTTGATTTCCTGGCGAATGATGTCCGCCAGCTCGCGCTGGAGCTGGTCGGCAACGCGACGGGAGCGGGGGAAGTCTTTGGGCATGGGTGAGAAATAAAGGGGTCAGGACTCAGTGGGTAGGGGGCAGGATTCAGGGGTCAGGATTCAGGGAATGAGCGGCTTTGCCGCGCGTATTAAGAAAATGCGAAGCAGCATTCCCTGACCCCTGAATCCCGACCCCCGACCCCTAAATTTTAAATCCTGATCCCTAGAGTGTCCTCGCCACTTCCACGACTTCATAGACTTCCAGTTGGTCGCCTTCCTTGATGTCGTTGTGGTTCTTTAGCGAGAGGCCGCATTCGAAGCCTTCTTTGACTTCTTTTACGTCGTCCTTGAAGCGTCTGAGCGAGTCGAGTTCGCCGTCGAACAGCACCACATTGTCGCGTAGCAGGCGTACCCGATTGTTGCGTTTGACCGTGCCGGTCAGCACCATACAACCCGCGATAACGCCGATTTTTGGTACCGAGATCACCTGGCGGATTTCGACCGTGCCAAGCTGGTGTTCGCGCCGCTCGGGTGCCAACATGCCGGACAGCGCGGCTTTTACTTCATCTACGGCTTCGTAAATGATGTTGTAGTAGCGCACGTCCACGCCGCCCGATTCGGCCAGTTTGCGGGCGTTGGCATCGGAGCGCACGTTAAAGCCGATGACCACGGCTTTGGAAGCCAGCGCCAGGTTGATGTCGGACTCGGTAATGCCGCCTACGCCGCTGTGGATGATGTTGACTTTGACTTCGCTGGTGGAAAGTTTGGTCAACGCATGTGCCAGACCTTCGTAAGAGCCTTGTACGTCGGCCTTGACGATCAATGGCAACTGGCTGACTGCGCTTTCGCCCATCTGGTCGAAGATGGATTCGAGATTGGCGGCCTGTTTCTTGGCCAGTTTCACGTCGCGGTACTTACCTTGGCGAAACTGCGCAATTTCGCGGGCTTTCTTTTCGTCCGGCAATACCAGCGCGTCGTCGCCGGCGTTGGGCACGTCAGACAAACCCTGAATTTCCACCGGAATCGACGGGCCGGCAGAAGTAATGGTTTTGCCGTTTTCGTCCTGCATGGCGCGCACGCGGCCAAAAGCCTGGCCTGCCAGCAATATGTCGCCGCGTTTCAGGGTGCCGGACAGCACCAGCAGGGTGGCCACCGGCCCTTTGCCCTTGTCCAGACGCGACTCGATGATGATGCCTTTGGCGGGGGCTTCTTTGGGTGCGCGCAGTTCCATCACCTCGGCTTGCAGCAAAATCGCATCCAGCAAGGCATCAATGCCCTGGCCGGTTTTGGCCGACACTTCCACAAACGGGGAATCGCCGCCCCATTCTTCCGGCACGATTTGATGGCTGGCCAGCTCCTGGCGAATACGCTCGGGGTTGGCTTCGGGCTTGTCCATCTTGTTGACCGCAACGATGACTGGCAGATTCGCCGCCTTGGCGTGGTGGATGGCTTCAATGGTGGTGGGCATCACGCCGTCGTCGGCGGCCACCACCAGAATCACCAGGTCGGTGGCCTTGGCGCCGCGCGCACGCATGGCGGTAAAGGCTTCGTGGCCGGGGGTGTCCAGAAAAGTGACCATGCCCTTGGAGGTTTCGACATGGTACGCGCCGATATGCTGGGTAATGCCACCCGCTTCGCCCGCCGCCACTTTGGCGCGGCGGATGTAGTCCAGCAGCGAGGTCTTGCCGTGGTCAACGTGACCCATGACAGTTACGACCGGGGCGCGGGGCAAGCCCGGCGCTTCGATGGCCTGGTCGCCGATGGCGAGGAAGGATTCGGGCGTGTCCATGGCCGCAGCCTTGGCGATGTGCCCCATCTCCTCGACGATAATCATCGCGGTTTCCTGATCCAGCACCTGGTTGATGGTGACCATGCTGCCCATTTTCATCAGGGTCTTGATGACTTCGGCCGCCTTGACGGTCATTTTGTGCGCCAGCTCGGCCACGCTAATGGTTTCAGGGATGGAAACCTCGTGCACAGTGGGTTCGGTGGGCGCAACGAACTGGTGTTCGCCGTCGTCGGCCTTGTGCCGACCGCCGGATTTTTTGCTGCGCCAGCCATCGCTGCCAGTGCCACCACGGGTTTTGAGGCCACGTTTTTTCTGTGCGTCTTCCCAAGCACTTTTGCCGTCTTTTTTGGCGCCTTTTTTATCTTTGGTCTCGCCTGCGGGTTTGGCAGGTTTGTGCAGGGTCGCGGCACTGGGCGCGGCGACGACTTTTTCCGCCGGTTTGATCAGATCGGCTGCGCGTGCGGCTTCAGCCTGTTTTTTTAGCAGTTCGCGTTCCTGGCGGCGACGTTGATCCTCAGCCTGGGCAGCCAGCAAGGCTTGATGACGGCGGGTTTCTTCTTCGCGCAGCTTGCGCTCATTTTCGTCGATAACGGAAACGGCTTTCTTGCGCGTGGTGCGTTTGGGCGGTTCTTCTGCGGCAGGGGCGGTGGGCCTTGCCGGCGTTTCCGCCACGACCAGCTCGGCTGGTGCCGGTTCTGGCCGGGCAATGGGTTCGGGGGCAACGGGTTCGGGGCTGATGGGTTCAGGCTCGGGTGCAGCCTCAATCACCTCGGGAATGACGGGAATGGCAATCTCTGCCACGAGTTCTTCAAGCGGCGCAGCCACTTCGACAGCGGCTTCGGTTTTGCCAGCAATTTCTTCGGCAGACGCATCGCGTTTGACGTAAGTGCGTTTTTTGCGCACTTCGACCTGAATCGTGCGCGATTTGCCGGTGGCATCGGACTTTTTGATTTCTGTCGTTTGCTTGCGCGTCAGCGTAATTTTTGTTTTAGGCTGTTCGTCCGAGCCATGCATCTTGCGCAGGTATTCGAGCAACCGGGTCTTGTCCACCTCAGTGATGGAGTCGTCCGCAGCCGATTTATGCACGCCAGCGGATTTGAGTTGCTCTAGCAGCAGCTCCGGCGAAAGCTTCAGTTCCTTGGCGAATTGTTCAACATTCATGCAGCGGGTTCCGTTTCATTGCTTGGTGTATCAGTCGCTAATTGCGAGTGTTCAAACTGCGTTTATTCAAACCACGATTTATTCAAACCACGGCGCACGTGCAGCCATAATTAGCTGCTTTGCGCGCTCGTCATCCATTCCGGTCATTTCGGTCAAATCATCGACTGCCAGATCGGCCAGCTCTTCAGTGGTATGCACGCCTTTGGCCGCCAATTGGCGTGCGGTTTCGGCATCCATGCCATCCAGAGATAACAGGTCGCCCGCAGAAGCTTCGACTTTTTCTTCGCCGACAATGGCGGCTGTCAACAGGGCATTGCGGGCACGAGTGCGCAGCTCATTGATGATTTCCTCGTCAAAGGATTCAATTTCCTGCATTTCGGCCAGCGGCACATAGGCCACTTCTTCCAGCGTGGAGAAACCCTCTTCCACCAGAATTTGCGCGACTTCTTCGTCCACGTCGAGATTTTCCATAAACAGCTTGAGGATGGACTCGTTCTCTTGGGATTTTTTCTCGGAGGCTTCCTCGTCGGTGACGATGTTGAGCTCCCAGCCAGTTAGCTCGGAAGCCAGACGTACGTTCTGGCCGTTGGCACCAATCGCCTTGCCGAGCTGGTCTTCTTCCACCACCACGTCGATGCTGTGTTTGTCCTCATCCACCACAATGCGGCTGACCTCGGCGGGTGCCAAGGCGTTGATGACATATTGCGCCGGGTCGGCAGACCACAAAATAATATCGACACGCTCGCCAGCCAGCTCGTTGGTGACGGAAGTCACGCGCGAACCGCGCAGACCAATGCAAGTGCCGATGGGATCAATGCGCTGGTCGTTGGATTTGACGGCAATTTTGGCGCGCATACCCGGGTCGCGCGCGGCACCTTTGATCTCGATCAGGCCTTCTTCGATTTCCGGCACTTCCAGCTCAAACAGCTTGGCGATAAATTCGGGCGCGGTGCGTGACAGCACCAACTGCGGGCCACGGCCACCACGCTCGACTTTTGACAGGTAAGCGCGCACACGATCACCCACGCGCAGGTTTTCGCGGGCGATCATCTGGTCGCGGTGCAAAAAGCCTTCAACACGACCCGATTCAATAATCGCATTACCGCGATCCATGCGTTTGATAACGCCAGTGACAAGATATTCTTCGCGTGCCAGAAAGTCGCTCAGAATCTGCTCGCGTTCGGCATCGCGGATGCGCTGCAAAATAACCTGCTTGGCAGCTTGTGCGCCAATGCGGCCAAATTCCACGGCTTCCAGCGGCTCTTCAACAAAATCGCCAACTTCTATGTCGGGGTGTTCGTACTGTGCATCCACCAGCAGAATCTGGTTGTCTTCGGATTCCAGCTCTTGCTCAGTGACGACCAGCCAGCGGCGAAAGGCCTTGTATTCGCCGGTCTCGTGATCGATTTCAACGCGCACATCGGCCTCGCCCTTGACCTTCTTTTTGGTTGCGGAGGCCAGCGCCATTTCCAGCGCGCCAAACACGATCTCGGGATCGACGTTTTTTTCTCGCGCCAGCGCATCCACCAGCATTAGCATTTCGCGGCTCATCGCCCATTCCTCCAGCTCAAAATTTGCACTTTGTACTTAACACCATTCTTCAGAATTCAGGCTTTAACCGAGCCGAATCAAGATTATTGAAATCCAGCAAAACCTCGGTGCCTTCTACATCCAGACGGATGTTTCCATCCGCAAAACCCAACAGCTTGCCGAGAAACTTTTTGCGCTTATCTACCGGCACGCGCAGCTTGATGCTGGCCATCTGCCCGACAAAACGCTGAAAATCTGCTGGCTTGTTAAGCGGCCTGTCCATGCCCGGCGATGAAACTTCCAGGCGCTCGTAGTCGAGGTTCTCAACCAGAAACAAGCGCGACAAATGGTTGCTGACCGCCACGCAGTCATCAATCGTGATGCCGCCCTGTGCCGGGGTGTCCGGATCAAGGGAAACAGGCACGTAAGCTTCCGGACGGTCGATAAAAATACGCATCTGTCCGCGTCCGGAGCGCTCCCAGGCGACCAGTTCATATCCCATACCGGCGAGCGTCGATTCGAGCAGCGCTGCTAATTCCATCGTTTAAACCATCCTGCCAAACATCAAAAACACCAAACCGGCGACACAAATAAAAAATGGGCGAACCGCCCATTGTCAACATTCTCGCGCTAAAAAAGCAAAAAGCCTTGCGCAAATTTCGGCGCACATTCATCAGCGCGGGCAGATTATAACTGCGTACAAGGGGAATTGCCAGCAGCAGTTTGTGGTGCCCGGAACCGGAATCGAACCGGTAAGGGGGTATAAGCCCCGGCGGATTTTAAGTCCGCTGTGTTTACCAATTTCACCACCCGGGCAAATGGGGGTTAATGAAAACCGCGAGCGCAGATTCTATGCAGCGGAATAAATGGAGGCGGGGGTCGGGATCGAACCGGCGTAGACGGCTTTGCAGGCCGCTGCATAACCACTTTGCTACCCCGCCTTTGGACGTGGCATTGTCTGGTACAGCACCAAACAATTTAAAACTGAAAAGGGAAAGCAGATGCTTTCCCTTTTCAAACCAGGATAAGCGTGTGCTTTCCTGATGGAATCTGGAGCGGGAAAGGAGACTCGAACTCCCGACCTCAACCTTGGCAAGGTTGCGCTCTACCAACTGAGCTATTCCCGCGTTAAGAGGCGCGAATTATGGTGAAACACGCCTGCGCTGTCAACACCCTAACCGACTTTTTTCAGACTTATTCTTTTAAGGCTTTGGCTGCCATTTGCAGATAGTAGAACATGGAAACAAGCGTCAGCAGCGCAGCCAGATTGATGAGCAGCGTGCCCAGCGTGGCGATGGGCAGCCCGGCCAGCGGTTGCCAATACAGCAAGAGCGCGATGGCCACCATTTGGAAACCGGTTTTGAGTTTGCCGATGAGGCTGACGGCAACGCTGCCGGATTTGCCGGCCACCGCCATCCATTCCCTGAGCGCGGAAATGGCGATTTCCCGTCCGATGATAATCAATGCGATGCCGGGGGAAACGCGTTCCAGATCCACCAGCACGATGAGCGCGGCGGCGACCATCAGCTTGTCGGCGACGGGGTCGAGAAAAGCGCCAAAGGCGGAGGTTTGATTGAGCTTGCGTGCCAGATAGCCGTCAAACCAGTCGGTGGCGGCGGCCACCACGAAAAGAGTTGTGGCCAGCAGATTGGCTTCTTCGTAGCTCAACCAGCGGGCGGGCAAATAAAACACGCCGATCACCAGCGGGATGAACAGGATGCGCAGCCAGGTCAGCAGATTGGGCAGGTTGAGGGGCATGGTGGCGGCGTGCGGGGTTGGTTAATCCGGGATTGTCTATGGGATGTTTCATCCTGTGGGAGCGGCGCCCTCGCCGCGATTTGCGGTCTAATTCGCGCCGGGGCGGCGCTCCCACAGAGGTGTTTGACTCTAATGGATTCTCTTGGTTAATGTAAGGTGTCGTAAATGCGTTGGGCTAATTCTCTGCTGATGCCGGGTATTTGGGCAAGCGTTTCCACACTGGCACCTTTTACACCTTGCAATCCGCCGAAGCGTTCCAGCAACACTTTGCGTTTTGCCGGCCCCACGCCCGCCACATCTTCCAGCGTGGAATGGGTGCGCGCCTTGCCGCGCCGGGCGCGATGGCCGGTAATGGCAAAGCGGTGGGCTTCGTCGCGGATGGTTTGGATTAAATGTAAGGCCGGGTCTTCGGGATTAAGGTGTTGTACGCGGTTGTCGGTAAATATCAGTGTTTCCAACCCGGCTTTGCGCGCCGGGCCTTTGGATACGCCGATTAGTTCAATGTCGGAAATGCCCAGTTCGGCCATCACCTCTTTGGCGATATTCAATTGACCAAGCCCGCCGTCGATCAGCACTAAATCCGGGCGTTTTCCTGCGCCTTCCGCCGGGTTCTCTTGCAGCTTTCGATAGCGCCGTGTCAACGCATCGCGCATTGCCGCGTAATCGTCGCCGGGGGTAATGCCGCTGATGTTGTAGCGGCGGTATTCGCTGTTTTGCATTTTTGTCTGGTCGTACACCACGCACGAAGCGACCGTGGCCTCGCCCATGGTGTGCGAGATGTCGAAGCATTCAATGCGCGACAATGCGGGCATGTCGAGGGTGGAACGCAAGGCCGTCAGGCGTACTTCTTGATTGGCGCTTTGCGCAAGCTGCTGGCCGATAGCGACAGATGCGCCTTTCTCCGCCATGTTTAGCCACACGCGGCGCTCGCCCTGCGGATTGCGAATCAGGCCGACTTTTTTTCCGGCACGCTCACTCAGCCATTCCGTCAACACGCTGGTATCCACATCCTGATTCACCACAATGCAAGGCGGCACGGGTTTGTCGTGGTAATGCTGGGCGATAAACGCTTCCAGCACCTCGGCGGCACTAACTTCGGCATCGGTGTTCTTGGGGAAAAAATGCCGGTCGCCCAAATGCCGACCGCCGCGCACCATCGCCAGCGATACGCACCACAAACCTTGTTCGGAAATGGCCGCAATTACATCCGCATCGCGGTCGGATTCGTTGTCGATGACTTGCTGTTCGCGCACCTTGGACAAACTCTGTATCTGGTTGCGGTAAACAGCAGCTTGTTCAAATGCCAGGTTATCTGCGGCGGCTTGCATCCGCGCCGTCAGGTCATGCAGCAGTTCATCTTCCTTGCCTTCCAGAAACAGCATGGCGCGCTTTACGTCGGCGGCGTAGTCCTCCGGCGAAATCGCCTTTACGCACGGCGCGCTGCAACGCTTGATCTGGTACAGCAGACAAGGCCGCGAACGGTTGGCATAGACCGAGTCTTCACAAGTGCGCAGCAGAAATACCCGCTGCACCAGATTGACCGTTTCGCGCACCGCCCAAGCGTTTGGATACGGTCCAAAGTAACGGTTTTTTTTGTCCTGCGTGCCGCGATAGTAAGCAATGCGCGGCGCGGCATGGCCGGAAATCATCAAAAACGGATAGGACTTGTCGTCACGAAACAGAATGTTGTAGCGCGGATCCAGCGACTTGATGAGATTGTTTTCCAGCAACAGCGCTTCGGCCTCGGTGCGGGTCACGCTAATGTCCACCCGCACGATTTTCGCCACCATCAACTGGATGCGCGGCGACAGCCCGGTCTTGTTGAAATAGCTCGACACGCGCTTTTTCAGATCACGCGCTTTGCCCACATACAACACCGTTTCATCCGCCCCGATCATGCGGTACACGCCGGGGAGGTTGGGCAGCGAGGTGAGGAAGGTTTTGAGGTCGAAGGACACGTTGGGTTAGGTCGAAAGTGTTTTGCCGCAGGGTGCGCGGAGAAAACCAATCGTGGTGGGGCGGATGAGCGTGGCGTTATCCGCCCTGTATATGTCGACTCAGGTTAGTGCGCGATAGGCTTTCAGACCGCCGGCAATGAACCGGGCATTTTTGTAGCCCATGCTGCGCAGCGTGTCCGCCGACAGTGCGCCCCGGTTAAAGGCGTTGCAATAGCAAATAATCGTGGCATCCAGATCGGGAATCACACCTTCGACATTCATTTCCAGTTTGCCGCGGCTGACATGCAGCGAACCGGCGATATGGTCGGCATCGTGTTCTTCCTTGTCGCGAATATCCAGCGCAATGGCACCTGCGGCCAGCATGGCATCCACTTGTTCGGGCAGTACTTCTTCCACGCGCGAACGTGCGGCATCGGCAAGGGTCTGGAATTTACTGCTGTAGTCCATTTTGATCTCCTGATAAAAACAAAATAATCATTGGGAAGCCAAGGTTTAATGATTGGGTGGTTAGGGCTATGGTTTGTGTTCTTGGTTTGAGCCCGTGGTTTAAACCTGGTCTGCTGTGATTATATCTTCAGTGATGTGTGCAAACACGGCGTGAAACATGTCGGTGGTCAGGCGTTTGGTTTGGGTGTTGTAGCGGGAGCAGTGGTAGGAGTCGTAGAGGCGTAATGTATTAGGCAGCTCATGCACGGCGGCATGTCCGAAGCCATGGTCTTTTGCTTTTAATCCCAGCGCCATCAGCACGGCGGTGTGGGCGACGCTGCCCAGCGCGAGGATGGCGGTGTTGGGTGGCAGTGCGGCCAATTCATTTTTGAGATAGCCGTTGCATTGTTTGATCTCTGAGGTTTCGGGTTTGTTGGCGGGCGGCAGGCATTTGACGGCGTTGGTGATGCGGCAGTCGATGAGTTGCAGACCGTCATCGGCGGATTCGGAAACCGGGCGACTGGCGAAGCCGAACTTGTGCAGGGTGTCGTACAGCAGAATCCCTGCGTGATCACCGGTGAAGGGGCGGCCTGTTTTGTTTGCGCCGTGCATGCCGGGCGCGAGGCCAACGATTAACAGCCGTGGGTTTTTAACACCAAACGGCAGCACCGGGCGGGCGTGGTAGTCGGGATGTTTTGCGCGCACTTCGTCGAGAAAATTTGCCAGCCTGGGACAGGCGCGGCAGTTCGGCAAGGGATCATTCATGCGCGGGGTGAAACGCGATGATTTGAGGCGTGATGATTTCGGGTTGCAGGGTCACGTGGCCGATGCCGAAATCGTGTTTCAGCAAGGTGCGGGCATCTTGCAGAATGGCCGGCCACAGGTTTATATCTTGCATTTCCAGATGTGCCGAGATGGCGATCTGGCCGGAGGCCAGCGTCCAGATGTGCAGGTCGTGGACTTTGGATACGCCTGTCAATTCCGCCAGTTTTTTACCGACCAGGTTTAGCTGGATGTGGCGTGGGACACCCTCCATCAGCACGTGGATGGTTTCGCGCAGCAGGTTAAGCGTGGAGACCAAAATCAGCAACGCCACGACTACCGACAGAATCGGGTCGATCGGCAGCCAGCCGGTCAGGCTGATGACGATGCCTGCGGTGAGCGCGGCGACCGAGCCGAGCGCGTCGCCGATGACGTGTAGCAAGGCGGCGCGGCGGTTGAGGCTGTCTTCGCCGCGTGTCAGTAACCAGCCGACCCCCAGATTGATGAGCAGGCCGATGAAGGCAACGATGATGACGACCTGGCCGTTGACCGGGTGCGGGTTCTGGAAGCGGCTATAGGCTTCGTAAATAATAAAGCCGACGATGCCCAGCATGAACAGGCTGTTGGCCAGCGCGGCGAGAATTTCCAGTCGCACGAGGCCAAAAGAATGGCGTTCGGACGGTGGTTTTTGCGCGAACCAGGCGGCCAGTCCGGCCAGTAACAGGGACAGGCTGTCGGTGAGCATGTGGCCGGCATCGGCCAGCAAGGCCAGCGAACCAGACAGGATGCCAGTGGTCGCTTCGACAAAAGCGAACCCCAGTGTTAACAGCATGGCCCAGCCATAGGTGCGGTGCGCGTGATTGTGGTGCTGGTGTGGCGCGTTGTCGTCCGCGTGAGAATGGCTGTAGTGGTGTGAAGTCATGTTGGTTTGACATGCGCCTGGGTGGGGTCGGAACAACCGCTGCCGTCCGCGTTGTTGTTAAGTGCCAGGTCGCCGCTGCCTAATCCTAAACTGGCGATGGCGTGGCGGGCGCGGGTGTAGGCGGTTTGTTCCAGCAGTGCGGTCATCGACAATGGATGCGACTCGCCATGCAGCCGAGCCAGCCGTGCGCGGCTGGCGGGCGACCAGTTGATTTTTAAATTCGCCAGTACTTCATCGGCCAGATCAGGGCGGTTGCAGATCAGCGCCATGTCGCAACCTGCTTCGAGTGCGGCGCGGGTGCGCGTGGTGATGTCGCCCGCAACGGAAGCGCCCTCCATGGTCAGGTCGTCGCTGAACACCATGCCTTGAAAATTCAGCTCATTGCGCAAAATATTTTGCAGCCAGAAACGCGAAAACCCGGCGGGGGCGCGATCGACTTTTGGATAAATCACATGCGCGGGCATGATCGCGGTCATGCCCATGTCGATCAGCGCCTTGAACGGCAGCAGGTCGTGCAGGGCAATGTCGGCGTAGTCGCGCCCGTCAACCGGAATCGCGACATGCGAGTCGGCGGCAATGTACCCGTGCCCCGGAAAATGCTTGCCGCAGGCGGCCATGCCCGCATCTTTCATGCCCAGCATCAGGGCGTGCGCAAGCTCGATCACGGCCTGCGGGGCGCGGTGAAAGGCGCGGTCGCCGATGACTGAAGACACGCCAAAATCCAGATCCAGCACCGGCGCAAAACTCAAATCCACGCCATGCGCACGCAACTCGGCGGCCAGTACATAACCGGTTTCACGTGCCAGGTTTTTGGCTTGATGCGGATGCTGGTCGTAAATTTCGCCCAGCGCCCGCATCGGCGGCAAGCGCGTAAATCCTTCGCGGAAACGCTGCACGCGGCCACCTTCGTGATCGACTGCAATTAAAAGTGGCGGCGATTTCAGTGCGCGAATATCGGCGGTCAGTTGTTCCAGTTGTGGCGGGTTTTCGTAATTGCGCTTGAACAGGATGACACCGCCCACTAAAGGATGGCTCAAGCGCAGGCGGTCATCGTCCGTTAGCGTGGTGCCGCGCACGTCGAGCATTAACGGGCCGAGCATTATTTCTCCAGCACCACAAACGCGATGACATATTCCTGCTCATCACTGATGGAAAGATGGTGGCAGACAATGCCAATCTGATCCAGCCAGGCTTGTAGTTCTGGATGCAGATTAAATTTTGGTTGCCCAAGTTCGCTGTGGGTTACAGCCAGATTGCGCAGGTGCAGGGGCGCACGCAAACCAGTTCCGGCAGCTTTGGAAAAAGCTTCCTTGGCCGCAAAACGCTTGGCCAGAAAACGTGCCGGATCGCGGGCGGAAAAAAATGCCGCGTGTTCTTCAGGGGCCAGCAGACGGTCGGCGTAATGCTCGCCAAACCGTGCCAGGCCATCTTCCAGCCGGGAAACCAGCACCATGTCCACGCCAATTCCGGCAATCATTGTGTGACGCTCACCTGAATGTTCATGGCACGGATTTTATCCGCGAATTGTGTAAGCCATGTGGCGGAGAGTGCAGACAGCCTGGGCGCGGCAGCTTGCAGCGATGGGCGTGCCAGACCGTAAAGCAGCACGCCTTTAACGGCAACCTGCTGTGTGGCAAGTTGGCACATCAGTTCAAGGTAGGCCGACTGTTCTGTGTCGGGGGGCGGTTCGCCATCCATGCCAAACATGCAGGTTTGTATCCAGGTGGGGCAAAGCGAGGTGGCCAGCTTCAGTCGTTCAAGCTGTATGGAAGGCGCAATTCGCGTTTGGTTGATGCGGCGCATGCCGGCAGCGGTGGCGCTGTCCAGTTTGAACCAGACCTCGCCGCCCAGCGCGGCTATTTTTCTCAGGCCTTCCTGAACCCGGGGGCGATCAATCAGACTGCCATTGGTAATCAGCACCAGCTTGATTTTTCCGGTCAATTCGAAGTCCGACATCACCCGGCTGATCAGCTCGATCACCTGCGGGAATTCCCTGGCGCTGGTAGGCTCACCGTTGCCCGAAAGCGCAATATCGTTAAGCCGCCGAGCGTCTTCTGGCACGCGGGTTTGCATGAAATCGCCATGCAGGATATCCGTGAGCATGGTGCGCAATTCTGTTTCCAGTTGGGGCAGGCTGATTGGTGGTGCCGTGCCGCGTATCAGATTCGGCACCTGGCAATACACGCACGCCCAGTTACAGGCATTGTTGGGGTTGAGATTGATGCCCACCGACACACCACCAGCCCGGCGCGAGACGACGGGATAGACATACGTCATGCCCGCCGCATCGCGGTCGTGATTGGCAGGAGTGAGGGCGGGTTTCATATGTATTGGCAGAAGCGGTGAGATTCTCTCTCCGCCCGCCTTGGTTTGGAAATGGTTTTGGCTACGCCGAAACTGGTCAACATTGCAGCAATCTGGCGGAAGCGGTGAGATTCGAACTCACGGAGGACTTGCATCCTCGTCAGTTTTCAAGACTGATCCATTAAACCGCTCTGGCACGCTTCCAATAAATTTTGCGCCGGTTTTAACCCCGGTCGTGGCTGCTAGCCTGGACTAGAAATTGCCGCCACGAAAACGTGCGTATTGTACGGTTTACAGAGCCGGTCGTCGATTACGGAAATGGCTGATAAAAAACCGATGGATAACATACCCAAGTGTAAGATTCCCAAGACATGAAATCCTTCGCCAATTTATTCCAAAAAATCCGTGCGCTGACCGGGAGCGCGGGCTGGCCGCAATCCAAACCTTTCACTTCGGTGCGCACCACACAGCGCTGGCTGGACAGTTTGCCCAATCTGTCCGAATACGAGTTGCACCACGCGTTGGTTGAGGGGCTGGAGCGCTTTAATGGCGATGTTCGCGGCGATGCCGTGAAGCGTATCAAGATGCTTCAGGTGATGGAAGAAACCGGGCTGTCCATGCAGGCGGGCATTGTTGCTGAGTACATCAACACGCCCGAATCCAATCAACATGGCAGGCAGGTTTTATGGCGCGAGGCACATTTGTTCTGGAGCCAGATGGCAACGGCGTATCTCCAGTTTCTGAAACTGGTATTGCGGGGCGAGGAAAAAGACCGGTTGAAGCCCTGGAGTACCGAAATCATCCTGAAGAATCTGCGCTATGCGGCGCTTTCCATCCGTTGGGAACATTTTCGTGGACAACGCCCGGCCGAGCTGGCTTGGCGGCGGTTGCACCGGGTGTATCGCATGGCCGAGATCGCGGGGGTGGCGTTAAGCGAGATGGAGGTGGAAGATCGGATGACTAGCTGCGCGCGCGAATACGTGCTGGCGCTGTTGTTTGATCTGGCTAATCCGCATGTATTCCAGCCGCGTGAAGTTCAGAACATCATTGATATCCTGGAAGGTTTGGGGGCATTGCCTGTTCCCGAAATCGGCTTGCGGCGTGACCGGCACAGCCACATGATCGACTTATCGACTTCGCTTGGCGCAGAAACAATCCAGGATCGCTGGGTGCCCGGCAAGCGTTTGCGTTATCTGGAACTGCGTGGCGTGGTGAGTGAACTGGAGAGTCGTGCGCTGAATGCGCCAGATGCGCAGACGGGGTTGATGTGCAAGCAGATTGCGCGGATTGTCGGGCGCGTCGGTGCGCGCCGGGACAGTGCGCGTAAACATGTGGCCGGAGAGGTCGGTGTGGCGGCGGGTATGCTGGCCGTGATGGAAGCCATGCAGGCGGGGGCGGATGGCGACAGCGGGCTTGAGCGCTGGAAGTTGCGCGATGAAAGCCGCGAAGGGCTGGGTTTTGTGCTGCCGCAGGGGCGGGAGATGCCCGTCGGAAGCTTGCTTGTCGCCAGCCGTTTGTCCGAGAAGCACTGGCAGTTGTTGGCTGTGCGCTGGGTTCGGGAAGAAGGTGAGGAATCTTTGTTGGGTGCCGAATCGCTGAGCAAGCATCCCAAACTGGTCGAAGTGAGTTGGCAGTCCGGGCAAACTGAAACCAACACTTCACCGGCCATCTTTTTGCCGTTGACCAACACCAGCCATGGCGCAGCCAGCAATCTCCTGATTCCGCAGACAAGCTACGGCAAGGGTCGAACCGTGGTGTTGCGTGATGAAGAAGTGTTGTATCGCCTGGCGTTGGGCGATGTCGTCGAATTGCACGAAACCTGGATGCGGGTGGGATTCGACGTGCTGGCGCGTGAAAAGGCTGCTGAACAGTGAGCGGACAATCAGTTTAGTGCGTACCGGCATCTGGTTTCTTCCGGCTGATCTGGATGGGCTGTGAGGTTTGCGGCTGGTCAACATAACCGGGTTTGGCTTCGTTTAAACCCAGCGCGATAGCCAGCTCGCGTTCGCGGGCGGCAATCAGTTCAAAACAGGATTTGATCTGGTTAATCGTTTCGTCGGCCAGAAACCCCGAGGTGCCAGGGCGCGGCGTGGCATCTTTGACCACGCTGGCGAGGGTTTTGCGCATGGCGCGCAGGATGCGCTGCTCCAGGTTGGCGGCGTTGGTTTGTGCTTCGGTCATGATGTTTCCTTGAGTGAGGGCGGACTGCTCAGGCAGCCAGCACGGAGAGTTGCTTGGGGTTGAATCCTGCGGCGGTCAGTTTTTCTGTCGCGGCAGCAATAAAGTCTTCTGGGCCTGCGAGGTACAGGTCAAATCTCCGCACTTGCGGAAACTGTGCCAGCAGTTTGTCGATGACCAGTGTTGCGCCCTCGGCGGGTGATGGCGGGGTGGTCATGAACACTGGCAGGTAGTGAAAGTTTTCCAGCGCGTCTGTCCAGGCGCGGCACAGGTTGTTCATATAGTGCCCGTCTGCGCTGGATGCGCCCCAGGCCAGAATAATATCTTCGGCGGACTCGCGTGCCATGCTGTGTTCCAGCAGGCTTTTGATGGGCGCAAAGCCGCGATCAAAAGCGATAAAAGCGATGCCGCTGGTGGATTCGTCATCGAAAACGTAATCGCCCCAGGGACCGTAAATGGTGATGTTTTCGCCGGACTTGAGACTGTTCCAGACCTTCTCGCCAAACTTGCCGCCTTGGCCGCGCTGCACGTGAAATTGCAAATCGCGATCATTGCATGGGCAACTGGCAATCGGAAACTCTCCTGAGCCTGCGTCAACGTGACCTAAGGTCAGGCTTTGCCCGGCCAGGAAACGCAGCCGGTGCGAACGCGGCGTTTGCAGATGCAGCATCATCATGTCCTGACTGAGCGGCGTGACGGCCTTTACGCGGGCGGTGAGTTGCTGCTTGGGAATGTCGTCGGCGGAGTGCGCTTCCAGCGCTTCCAGCGTGACATCGCTGACTGCGGTGTGACAGCACATCAGGGTGTAGCCCTGCTGCTTTTCGGGGTCGGACATCACGTAATCAAAGTGCCGGGTTTTCATTACCTGGCCGGAAATCACGCGCGCCTTGCACAGCCCGCAGTTGCCGCCGCTGCAACCGTAATTGAGTGCGAGACCGGCCTTGAGCGCGGCTTCGAGCAGGGTGTCGTTGCCTTCAACGAAATAATCCTTGCCGGAAGGCTGGAGCGTGACATGGGCGGACATGACTCTCAGCATAGCATCCATGACCGCGATGGAATCGGGCTTTTGTTCCTTGCCCAGCACGGATTGAAATTCCTTTTCCAGCCAGGCATCCAGTTGTTTGAGAGCGGCGTTTTGGTCGGGAGCAGACTCGCGCAAACGGTGAATCTGATCTTGCAAACCGACGATCAATTTATGGTAAAGCTGCAAGTGCTGTTTTACGTCGTACAGTTCCATCCCCTGCTCATACAGGCGTTCGGCCAGCACTTCCTTGGCGGGCAGGGCGCGATCCAGAACGCGGCGGCGAAACGCGTCTTCCTTGATTTTTTGCGTGTGCTCGAACAGCCCGCTTTCTTCCAGCTTCAGGTCGGGATAAAGCTGGAGCAGTTCTTCGGTGGATAGGCTGCCGTCAAACGAATGCAGGCCGCCATCCTTGATGCGCTTTTGCAAAGCGCCGCGTGTTACGCCGATGAGTTTGGCGGCGCGGGACAGGGAGAGCTGCTGGGGCATGGGGGCCGAATGGATCAGGTGTTGGCGATACGGTCATAGTAACGCGCCCGGAACATCACGCGCTTTTGTTCTGGCGTATCGACAAACCCCGTCCGGTCATGCAATACGTTGTTGCAGATTAACCCCATGCCAGCCTCCATGCGGAGATGGAAGATGAACGGCAAATCCTGCGCCAGCAGTTTCTCGATGGCGGCGACAGCGGCTAGTGTGGCTGCGTCCTGTTTCCAGGCAATGGAGCGGGTGCGGGCGGTGTAACGCATGTGCAGTTGCCCACCCGGCAGGGTTGAAAACACCGGGCCGGTTTCGGTGGCGCGGGCAATGCCGTTTTCGTCCAGACGTGGCGGGATGGCCAGCGTGTCTGCCTGCATGAGTGCGCGGATGTGCTCGGGGTTTTCGTCGCGCAGCAGCAGGTAAAGCATTTCGTGGTCGAGCAGCGCGTTGACCCCGCCTCTTGCGGCGGGCGCGGCGCAGTGCAGCAACATGCCGCGTATCTGGCGGTTTTCCGGGTTGTAATAGCCGTCGGTGTGCCAGCGGATGGGGCGGTCGGTATAGGGGATGAACTCGCCTTTCTTTTCGCCGTTTTCTGCGACCGTCAAGGTCGTAATGTCATCTTCATCCGACATCAGGTTGGCATCCAGCCGCACCATGCCAAATTGCCTGCCTATCAGGCGCGGCACGTCCTTGTCCGCGCCCAGGTCGGGGCTGGCGTAGATGGCCATATTGGTTTTGCGCAGGCGCACCAGCAGGGCAGCGTGTTCGGCAGGGGTCAGCGACTTGGGGTTGGCAACCTGCACGACCA
>JAYUCZ010000195.1:0-8491 GCA_043740065.1 Thiobacillaceae bacterium
TCGACGGCTTTCTGGATGCCTTCAATATCAAAGCCTTCGTGGCCCAGAAATTTCGCATCTTCGGCGGCGATGATGGCGCGTTTGAGGTGGATGGAGATATTGCTGTAGTCAACCCACTTGTGGCGCAATTCCGCATCGGGTTTGTCTTCCTGTAGGCGTTCCAGCCCGGCTTCCATGAATGCGCTGGAGGATGGATTGTGGTCTATCCACCACAACACATGCGCAAACAGCCAGACCTGATAGAGCAGGAACAGGCCAAGCAAAATCGTCATGCCACGCCACAGTCCCGCCCAGATTGGCTTCACGCAGCGCCTCTTAACATGCCGATGACGGATGTTGTTTCAGGCCGCACGCCGCGCCACAGATAAAAACTTTCTGCGGCCTGTTCCACCAGCATACCCAGGCCATCTGCAACCAGGCCTGCGCCATGCACACGCGCCCAGGCCATGAAGGGTGTTTCGATCCCGTACATCATGTCGTAGGCCAGCGCGCCGGGATTCAGCAGGTCGTCGGGTAGTGGTGGCAATTCGCCTTGCAGGCTGGCGGCGGTGGCGTTGATGACAAGATCGAAATGCTGGCCGGAAAGCTGCGCATAAGAACAGGCCTGCGGTTTTGCGCCAAACAGTTGCGCGAGTTGTTCGGCTTTTTCAGGTGTGCGGTTGGCGATGACCAGCGCGGTCGGATTCTCCGTCAGCAATGGCGCGATGACCCCGCGTGCCGCGCCGCCCGCACCCATCAGTAAAATACGTTTGCCCTGCAGGGACTGCTTCAGGTTGGCGGTGAGATCGCGCACCAAGCCCGCGCCATCGGTGTTGTCGCCCAGCGCTTCAGCGGCCTCAAATTTCAGCGTATTGATTGCGCCAGCGGCTTCGGCACGCGGGGTTTTGTGGGTGGCGTAGCGAAAGGCTTGCTCCTTGAACGGCACGGTAATGTTTGCCCCGGCTCCGCCTTGGGCGCGAAACGCATCGAGCGTATCCGCAAAGCCATCCAGTGAAGCCAGCAACGCGGCGTAATCCATATCCTGCCTGGTTTGGCGGGCAAACTCGGCGTGGATCAGCGGCGATTTTGAATGCCCGATGGGATTGCCGAACACGGCGTAATGACTGGTCATGCGCCTATTTTATCAGGCGCATGACAAAACCTGCCGGCTTAATCCCGGACTGAATCCCGGGTGGAATGAAGGGAGAAATTAAAGAATCGGCGCATGGCCATAACGCTCGCCGCGCTCGTACACCACATGCGCACGCCCCACCAGTAATGGATCCAGCGGGCCGATCAGGCCGATGTCCTTTTTCGCATAAGGCAACTTGTGCAGGATGTAACGCATGGCGTTTAACCGGGCGCGTTTCTTGTCGTCGGACTTGATGACTGTCCAGGGTGAGTCGGCGGTGTCCGTATAAAAAAACATCGCCTCCTTGGCCTTGGTGTATTCGTCCCACTTGTCCAGCGAAGCCAGGTCGATGGGCGACAGTTTCCATTGCTTGAGCGGGTGCGCTTCGCGTTCCTTGAAACGGCGGCGCTGCTCTTCGCGGCTGACGGAAAACCAGAACTTGATTAAATGGATGCCGCTGCGTGCCAGGTTGCGTTCAAACTCGGGTGCCTGGCGCATGAACTCCAGGTATTCATCATCGCTGCAAAACCCCATCACCCGCTCCACGCCGGCGCGGTTGTACCAGGAGCGGTCAAACAGGGCGATTTCGCCAGCGGTTGGCAAGTGCTGCACATAGCGTTGAAAATACCATTGGCCGCGCTCGGTTTCGCTGGGTTTTTCCAGCGCCACCACATGCGCGCCACGCGGGTTGAGATGTTCCATAAAGCGCTTGATGGTGCCGCCCTTGCCTGCGGCATCGCGACCCTCAAACAAAATCACCACGCGCTGGCCGGTTTCCTTGACCCAGGCTTGCAGCTTGAGCAATTCCACCTGTAGGCGATATTTTTGCGATTCATAATTCCTGCGCGACATCAGGTTCTTGTAGGGGTAGCCGCCCTCGCGCCAGTCATCCGATAGTTCTTCGTCGGGGTTGTGGCGTGTTTTGCCGTAGGTTGGCAGGTGTTGTTTGAGCAGCACACGGCGCAGTTCTTCGGCATCTTCTTCCGATGCGCCCGCAAAGATGGACTCCAGAGACTGGATCAGTTCAGAGCCGCTGCCCGCCGCCGCGCCACGCTCAAGAATATCCTGCACGGCAGTGACCTTGGCGGCTTGCGCAGCTTTGACGGCTTCACTGACGGTAAATTGCTCGATTCCCTCGCTGCTTATATTGGGGGAAATGTCACCCTCCGCCACGCGCCGGGTGGTTGCACCGTTGCGGCGTTTTTTGACGGCGGGCGGTTTTTTCTCGATGCGGGTTTGAGCGCTGGTTTTGACGGCCATAAGCAATCCTCGTGATATTCGCGACATTAAAGAGATGTGGCTATCTTCTTATGGTAACGCGCAAGTTGAAATTTCCAAGCAAATCGCTGGATGCCGGGCTTGGCAGACGGCTATTTTTGAACCCAGGGCAAGCCGCTCTTTTTCCAGCCGCCAAGCTGGCCGCGTTGTTGGGTTTGCTTGTCCAGATCGCCCTCGAAACCTTCCGGCACGTTGTAGCAATCCGTGTAGCCCGCCAGCATGGCGGCCTCTGCCGCACGATGCGAACGCTGGCCGTTGCGGCAGATGAACAGCATGAGCGCTTCGGGGTCGGCCAGTTGCTTGAGCTGAGCCAGAAAATGCGCGTTGGGATGCCAGCCCGGGTAAGTCATCCATTCCACATGCACAGCGTGGGGGATGGTGCCGACCAAATCCAGTTCTGCTCGCGAACGCACGTCTATCAGCCTGGAACCCGGTGCCAGCGCCAGCAATTCCGCCGCTTCGTCAGGGGTGAGCGTGCCTTCGTAAGGCAATTGCGCGGATTTGGCGCGTTGCTGCGCGGTAGTAAGAATCTCGGTCAGACGTCCCATGGCATTCTTCTTTTTTGTCGAAGTAACGGTCTGAGTATATGAAGAAGCGCACTGAAGCCCAAGGCTTAGGGATGCGGAAACAACCAATATCCCATTTTTGGATGCACTGGCGGGCGCATTGCGTCGTTGTTCCTCGCTTGTGTGGCCAGCCACACGGCACTCGGAACGCCTAGCACTGCATCCTGCCAGCACCCCCAAAAACGGGGCATCGGCTATTTCCGCATCCCTTATTGCCACTGCCGCACATCGACAAAATGCCCCGCCACCCCTGCCGCCGCCGCCATCGCCGGACTGACCAGATGGGTTCTGCCGCCCGCGCCCTGCCGTCCTTCAAAATTGCGATTGGACGTTGAGGCGCAGCGTTCGCCCGGTTCCAGGCGGTCGGCGTTCATCGCCAGACACATCGAGCAACCCGGCTCGCGCCACTCGAATCCCGCAGCCAGAAATATCTTGTCCAGACCTTCCTGCTCGGCCTGTTGTTTGACCAGGCCAGAACCCGGCACCACCATTGCCAGCATGACATTGGCGGCTTTATGTTTGCCCTTGACCACCGCAGCAGCTTCACGCAAATCTTCGATGCGCGAATTGGTGCAAGAGCCGATAAACACCTTGTCAATCTGTATCTGCTCGATAGGCGTACCCGCTACCAGCCCCATATATTTAAGCGCACGTTCCCAATCGTGTTTTTTTACGTCGCTGGGTGCGTCGGCAGGATCAGGCACTTTGCCGTCCACCGTGACCACCATTTCCGGCGACGTACCCCAGGTTACTTGCGGCTTGATGCTTGCGCCATCCAGCAGCACTTCGGCGTCAAATTTTGCATCGGCATCCGACACCAGGGCGAGCCAGTTTTGTGCGGCCTGCTCAAACATTTCGCCCTTGGGCGAATACGGGCGACCGCGAAAATACTCAACGGTTTTCTCGTCCACCGCCACCATGCCGGCACGCGCACCGGCTTCAATCGCCATGTTGCACAGCGTCATGCGGCCTTCCATACTCAAGCCACGAATCACTGAACCAGCGAACTCCAACGCATAACCTGTGCCGCCCGCCGTGCCGATTTCGCCAATAATCGCCAGCGCCACATCTTTAGCCGTCACGCCCTTGCCCAGTGTGCCTTCCACGCGAATGCGCATGGCTTTGGATTTTTTCTGCACCAGACATTGTGTGGCCATGACGTGTTCGACTTCAGATGTGCCAATGCCATGCGCCAACGCGCCGAACGCGCCATGCGTGGAGGTATGCGAGTCGCCACATACCACCGTCATACCCGGTAGGGTCAAACCTTCTTCGGGGCCGATGACGTGGACAATACCCTGACGAATATCGCCCATCTTGAATTCGGTAATGCCGAATTCATCGCAGTTGGCATCCAGGGTTTCCACCTGCAAGCGCGAGATGGGGTCGGCAATCCCTTTACTGCGATCAGTGGTCGGCACGTTGTGATCTGGCACGGCCACGGCGGAGCTTACGCGCCAGGGCTTGCGCTGGGCGAGTTTCAGCCCTTCGAATGCCTGCGGACTGGTGACTTCATGCAGCAGATGGCGGTCGATATACAGCAGCGCCGTGCCGTCGTCCTCGGTGTGGACGACATGCGCATTCCAGAGTTTGTCGTAAAGCGTTAAAGCAGCCATGAACAGCGTTCTAAACCAAGAAAACAAGAATTATACCGGTCTGACTGCCCGTTCGCACCGGGGTTCAAACAGACGATTCATGCGCTTTGCGGCCTACCCTTCCACACCACCAGCACAAATGCCAAGGCCGCACACACTGCCGCGATGCTGAATGTGCTTTGCGCACCCCAGCCTTCCCAGGCGCAAAAGCTACGCGGTGCGTGGTTGTTGCCGATTTGTCGGCTTTAGTGCATGAATGTTGCTGTTTTAGCAGCTTTACAGTCATGGCCTCCCCCTTGCGGGGAGTGCGCAGTTGTTGCCGATTTATCGGCTTTACAACTGCGGCCTACCCCTTGCGGATGCATTGCACCAAACCACACGAAGCCAAACATTCGGTGCAATGCCCGCAGGTTTTGCACCCCACGCTTGCTAGCGGACACACGTCACGAACATGTTGACCCCGTCGTCGGCAGCGGCGACGGCGCCGTTGTCCATGCGGACGTATTTGTGGCCACCGGCGCCGTCGGCCGTGGACGACCAGGTTTCGCGCAAGTACCAACCCTGACCCGCCAGCGCACCGGAGCTGAACAGGCTGCTCAGTTCAAGCTGGGTCGACAGCCGCCAGCCGGTCTGGCCGTTGATGGTGGTGGTGTTGCAATAGTTATCGGCGAGCGGCCAGGAGGCAATATTAGTCTCCATGATGTCGTTCGGTGTCCAGATCAGTCCGCCCTGCGAGATAAAACCCGCAGGCAGATCAATCAGCACCGATGCGGTGGCGCCCGATACCACCGCCGTACCGGTGGTCGGCGCCACGGTAGAAACCGGGGTGACTTCAAAGCTGATGGTGTTGCCTTGGTCTGCTGCTACCAGCAGGTAGGTGCTGGCGGTAGCACCAGTGATAGCAACGCCGTTCCTCAACCAGCGGAAGGTGCTGGTGCCTTGTGGGTCGTTGTTGGCATCGGCGTAGCTGTAGCTGCCGGTGAGGGTTAGTCCGACTTGGGCTGTGCCAGTGATGCCGACCGCGCTGGCGGTGGGGGCGACGGGGGCGGCGGGGCTAATGTAGGTCAGCACGATGCTGTTGATGTTGACCGAGCCGCGTGACACAACCAGGGTGATGAGCGTGGTGCCGCCACCGGTGTCGTTGACGCTGACGATATAGGTGTCGGTATCCGCTACAGCAGGTTGAACGATGAGGTTGGGGTTGACCACCAGGTTGTTGCCGGACAGGGCGAACTGGCCGCTGTTGCTGAAGACCGCTGCATCCCGGGTAATGCCGGTGATGGAAATGACGGTGACACCCAGCGGGACGGTGATGATGCCGGTGGCGGTGTCGATGCTGGTGCCTGCGGGGATGGCGGTTTTGTCGACGGCGATGAGGCGGGTGGGCGCGGCGCTGGTATCGACTTTGGCGACCACCTGGCTGGGCAGGTAGGCGGGGCGCTGGGCGACTTTGTTGAGCAGACCGTTGCTGCGCTTTGATACGTCACGTTGCGGCGCAGGCGCGGCGGCGCGGCGTTCGGTCGGGTTTTGTGCGGCGAGCGCTTCGCGGGTGGCGCTGCGGGTGCTGTTGCCAAACGGCACTGTCCAGCTTAGCTGCACGCGGTTGTCGTCGGGGGCGCTATCGCGGCTCTGGATGTTGGTCAGGTCAAGACCGATGCGCTGGCCGCTGCCAAGCTGGTGTTCGAGGCCGAGGCGGTAGCGGTTTTGGGCGGCGTTGCTGTCGGCGGCGGCGTTCAGTGTCAGGTCGTTGCTGAGTTGTTGTTGCCATTCGATGCCGCCGGTGACGCGCTGGGTGCGCTCGATGCCGGTTTGCAGGTCGTAGTCGAGGCGTTCGGCACCGAGGCTGAGTTTGACGTTTGCGCCAGGCAGCGGGGCAAAGCCGAGCCGACCTTGCAGGCCGGTGACTTTGCCACCGGCGATGCGGCGCTGGTCGTTCCATAGTTCATAGAGCGTGGCGGTGTCGATGGCGTAGGTTTTATCGGCGAGGTCGCGGCTGCCGGTGTCGGCTAAGTAGCCGTTGAGTTCGATCTGTTTGAGTACGCCTTCGCCAAGCAGGTATTGGTAGCTGATGCCGCCGCCGTTTTGGGTTAAGCGGGCTTTGTCACTACCGGAAAGAAAGCGGTATTCGAGGTTTTGCCGCAGTTGCCCGGCGCTGAAGACGAGGCGCTGGCGCTTGTCGAGGTCGAAGCCGACATTGAGCAGCCATTCCTGTTTGTCGGCACCGCCGCCAACGAGCAGACCGACGGCGCTGTGGTCGCCGAGCAGGGTGGCAAAGGTGGCGTTAAGCCCCAAGCCGGTCTGGTTGCTGTATTCGGGGGCGAGGATGACGAGGCTGTCGTCGCTGCGGCCTTCCAGGGTGAGGCCGTTGGGGTTGGGACGGACCGTGGTGCTGGTTGGCGCGGGTGAGGCAAGTTCGGGGAGTGCTGCCGCCATGCCCGGCACGGGGAAGGCCAGTAGCAGGGCGATGAAGAGTGGGGAGTATTTCAGGCGGTCAGTAGAAGCTCTGCTCTGCTCTTAAATTATGGGTCATCGCTTGCTCCTGATTTTGCGGGGTTGAAATTTTTGCTGGTGTATTGTAACAAACAAACAAACAAACAAACAAACAAAGCGAAAATATTCGGCGCAATACCGATTGCGCCCTATCAATCCTGTTGCAAACACTGTTGTGAAACATTGATTCCCGGAATAATATGACTATGGTAATGACCATAGTCATTCTTTAAGGAGCAACCATGCAAACCATCCAGGCATCCGAATTCAAGGCGAAATGTTTGGCGTTGATGGATCAGGTCGCACGCACGGGCGAGGCGATCCTGATTACCAAGAACGGCAAGCCAGTGGCGGAGTTAGTTCCGCCTGCCGGACTGCGCCCCGCATCCCCTTTTGGCCTGCACAAAGGGCTCATCGAAATCAAGGGCGACATCCTGTCGCCCATTGATGTCGAGTGGGACGCGCAGAAATGATCCTGCTCGACACCCACGCGCTGATATGGATGGATCAGGACGACGCAGCGCTGGGCAAGGCCGCTCGGCGCTTCGTGCAGACGGCGTGGGACTCGGGCGGCGTGGCGGTCAGCGCCATCAGTTTCTGGGAATGCGAAATGCTCCACGGCGCGAAGCGTTTAAAACTGCCGCCATCGCCTGGCCAATGGCGAGCCGAACTGCTGGCCGCCGGCCTGATTGAAATCCCCATCGACGGTGAAATCGCCATGCTGTCCGTCCGTCTCGACCTCGCGCACAAAGACCCCGCCGACCGCCTCATCGCCGCAACCGCCATCATCAAAGGCGCGGCACTGTTAACCGCCGATAGCAAACTGCTGCAATGGAGGCACACACTCAAGCGGCACGATGCGTCCAGGTAAACGCTGATTTATTCGCTTACGCGAAAAATAATCAGAAAGTTTGCGTGGCTAATTTTTACAACATCACGCCCGCACAAACTTACGCTTTCAATGACTTGCGTCATTGAGATAGATTTCCGGGTGCGATTTTGCAGCGCCGGTCAGGCGCTTTGCGGCTTGCCTTTCCACGCTACCAGCCCGAATGCCAGCGCCGCACACACGGCGGCAATACTGAATGTGCTTTGCGCGCCCCAGCCTTCCCACGCCGCGCCTGCATACAAAACGCCCAACGTACCGCCCGCACCAAACGCCATGCTGTTGTACAAACCCTGCCCGCGCGCCTGGTGACGACCCTTGAAATGCTGGTGGATCAGCGCCACGGCTGCCGAGTGATACGCGCCAAAGGTGGCGGCGTGCAGTACCTGCGCAAACAGCACCGCAGGCAAGCTATCTACCCACCAGGCAATCATCAGGAAACGCAACGCTGCAATCGCAAAGGTGGCCAGCAAGATGGTTTTCAGTTTGATATATCGGGTAATGCGCGGCATCCACAAAAACACGCCGATTTCGCAGATCACCCCCAGCGCCCACAGCCAGCCGA
>JAYUCZ010000196.1:0-3567 GCA_043740065.1 Thiobacillaceae bacterium
TAAAATCCGCCCGCCCGCGCGACTTGTCGGCCTTGCGCGACACGCTGGCACAACTGCCGGAGATACACGCGCTGCTGGGTGATGCGCTGGCAGACTTGCGCACCGCGCTTGCGCCACAAAGCGAAATCCACGCGCTGTTGCAAAAAGCCATCCTGCCCGAACCCGCCGTGGTGGTGCGCGAAGGCGGCATTATCGCGCCGGGCTACGACGCAGACCTGGACGAGTTACGCGCCCTCACCACCAATGCTGGCGCGTTTCTCATCGAACTGGAAACCCGCGAACGCACACGCACCGGCATCGCCAACTTAAAAGTGGAATACAACAAAGTGCATGGCTTCTACATCGAAGTCACCCACGCGCATGTCGAAAAAGTCCCCGACGACTACCGCCGCCGCCATACGTTGAAGAACGCCGAACGCTACATCACGCCGGAACTGAAAGCCTTCGAGGACAAGGCGCTATCCGCACAGGAACGTTCGCTGGCGCGAGAAAAACACCTGTACGACGCGCTGCTTGATGCGCTGCTGCCGCATGTGCCGCAATTCCTCAACACCGCCACCGCACTGGCGCAACTAGACGTGCTGGCTTCGCAATCCATTCGTTTGCGAGAACAAAACTGGGTACTGCCCGAGTACAGCAACAACCCCGGCATCGACATTCGCGCAGGCCGCCATCCGGTGGTCGAGGCGCAAACCGCGCAGTTCATCCCCAACGACACGCTGCTTTCCCCGGCCCGGCAAATGCTGCTGATTACCGGGCCAAACATGGGTGGAAAATCCACCTACATGCGCCAAACCGCGCTGATTACCCTACTGGCCTGTTGCGGGCTGCCCGTACCTGCGGACAGCATTAAAGTCGGCGCGGTCGATCAAATATTCACCCGCATCGGCGCATCGGACGATCTCGCGGGCGGACGTTCCACCTTCATGGTGGAGATGACCGAAACCGCCCACATCCTCCACCACGCCACCCGCGAAAGCCTCGTGCTGCTGGACGAAATCGGGCGCGGCACATCCACCTTCGACGGCCTGGCGCTGGCCTTCGCCGTCGCCAAACACATCCTCACCGACACCGGCGCACACACTTTGTTTGCCACGCACTACTTCGAACTCACGCAACTGGCGCAAGCACACAAACAACTCGCCAATGTGCATCTGGATGCCAAACAACACGGCGACGAGCTGATTTTTTTACATGCGGTAGAAGACGGCCCCGCCTCGCAAAGCTACGGCATACAAGTGGCCAGACTGGCCGGCATCCCCGGCAAGGTCATCAGCGCCGCCAAGCGGCATTTGAAAGAACTGGAAGACGCGCAGATACAGCAAGGCCCACAGGGAGATTTGTTTTTGGCGCCGGAAGCAAACCCGACCGAGGCTCGCCGCGATGAGTTAGTCGAAGCCCTGAATGCCCTCGACCCGGATGAACTCAGCCCGAAAGAAGCGCTGGAAGAGCTCTACAGGCTGGTGCAGTTAGGCAAGAAGTAAAACGGGTATTTCAAGGGGGCTTCTATAAATCTTGCCCACCAGCGTCAACTGCATCGTGGGTGTGCGCCTGCGCCGGGGTGCGCGTCAGCCACACTACCAGCGTCAGCAGCAGGCACAAAACGCCTGCAAGGGTGAAGGTCAGCGGCACGCCCAAGCTGCTTGCGCCGTAGCCCATTGCCGGGTAGGTGACGAGCCAGAACGCGTGAGTGAGCGCGAAATACGCGGCGTAGGCGCGCCCCCGGTCAGCTTCGCTGGTGTGCTCGGCGAGCAGGGTCGATGACGGAATCGCGATCAAGGCTTGCCCCGCGCCGTTCAACAACCACAGCACGGCAAACACCCATAACGGCGGCTGCAACATGCCGGGCAGCAGCACCGTACCAAGCACGCAGCCGCCGACGATCAGCGCACGTTCAGCCCAGCGATGGCGCAAGCCATGCAACTGAACCGGCGATGAAGCCCTTGCCTCGTAGCGCCCGGTCGCCCGCCCCAGCAACAGTGCAGCGACGGTCGAGCCGATGCCGAGCGCGGCCATCGCGAACACGAACGCAGTTTCGCCCAGGCCGAGCACGTCGCGCACGTACACCACGGTCGCAACGATCGCCGCCGCCCCGGCGGTCGCCTCGACGAAGCTCAGAGTCAGCGCACGCCGCAGCGACGCTTCGCGCAGCAGTACGCGTGTGCCGATGCCGAGTTCACGGAGGAGCGTACGAGGTGAAAACGCCTGCGACGGCTTGGGCACATGGCGCAAGCCGCTCGCTGCGACCAACACGGCGGAAACCCCATAACTCGCTGCGTCGAGCCAGAACAGCCAGGCCAGGCCAAGCCAGGCGAACAGCAGCCCGGCGAGCATCGGTGCCAGCATCGCCTCCATATCGACCGCCACCCTGGATAAGGACAGCGCCTGGACGTAATGCGTGCGCCCGGCGACTTCAGGCATCGTCGCGTCGAAGGTCGGGGTGAAAAACGCCGTCGCCGCGTTGATGAGAAAAATCATCGCGTACACCTGCCACACGCTGTCGATCAACGGGAACAGCGCCAGCAAGCCGAAGCGCACGATGTCGGCGGCGATCAACAGATGCTTGCGGTTGACCCGATCTGCCAGCACCCCGGCAAACTGCGAAAACAGCAAAAACGCCAGTATCCGCAGCATCAGCGCGGTGCCGATCACCGCCGCTGCCGAACCGCCGCCGACGAGCTGGTGCGCGAACAGCGCGAGCCCCACCGTCGTCACCCCGCTGCCGACGAGCGAGATGAGCTGGGCGGAAAACAATAGCCGAAAGTCGCGGTTGCGTGCGAGCGGGTGGGCGAACAGGGCCGAGAACATGGTGGCGCTCACGTCAGGCGGAGTGCGGTTTGGGTTCGCCGTGATCCGCCTTGGTCGCCTCGGCTTCACTCATCTCGGCTTCACTCACCTCGTCTTCGTCACGCCGATACGCCAGCCGGTACAAAATCGGCAACACCAATAAAGTGAGCGCGGTTGACGACAGGATGCCGCCAATCACCACGGTCGCGAGCGGGCGCTGGACTTCAGCGCCGGTGCCGGTGGCAATCGCCATCGGGATGAAGCCGAGCGAGGCGACGAGCGCGGTCATCAAAACCGGGCGCAGGCGGGTCAGCGCGCCATCAAAGATCGCAGCATCGAGCGCACGGCCTTGTTCGCGCAGGGTGTTGATGAACGACACCATGACGAGGCCGTTCAACACCGCGACACCCGACAGCGCGATGAAGCCGACACCCGCCGAGATCGACAGCGGAATGTCGCGCAGCCACAGGGCGAGAATGCCGCCGGTGAGCGCGAACGGGATGCCGGTGAAGACGAGCAGGCCGTCCTTGAGGTTGCCAAACATGGCGAACAGCAGCATAAACACCAGCAACAGCGCGACCGGGACGACGATTTGCAGGCGCTTGCTGGCCGATTGCAATTGCTCGAAGGTGCCGCCCCAGGTTGTCCAGTAGCCTACGGGCACTTCAACGTTTTGCTGGAGCGCCTGCTGCGCTTCGTTGACGAAGGAGCCGATGTCGCGCCCGCGCACGTTGGCGGTGACGACGACGCGGCGCTTGCCGTCTTCGCGGCTAATCTGGT
>JAYUCZ010000197.1:0-3551 GCA_043740065.1 Thiobacillaceae bacterium
TGCCGGAAGGCGGCACGCTGGTGTGTTTCTTGAGCCAGCGCTTTGCGCACGAAGTATTGCCCGCCACGCGGCCAAGGTTGAGCGTGACTGGCTGGTTCAAGCGCCGCTAACTCCAGACCCGCCAAAGCCATTCTGCCGCCAGGCCTCAAACACGGTAGCGCTCACGCTGTTGGCCAGGTTCATGCTGCGGTTGCCGGGGCGCATGGGTAGTTTGAGTTTGCTTGCCGTATCAAATTCGGCCAGGACTTCAACTGGCAAGCCACGGGTTTCGGGACCAAACAGCAGCACGTCGCCCGCCTGAAAACGGGCTGCGGTGTAAATCGTGCTGGCCTTGGTGGTAAAGGCATACCACTTCTCGGCTTTTAATGCCTCGCGTGCGGCCTGCCAGTTTTCATGCACGCTTAAATCGGCCAGTTCGTGATAATCCAGCCCGGAGCGGCGCACGGACTTTTCATCCAGACTAAAACCCAGCGGGGCAATCAAATGCAGATGGCAGCCAGTATTGGCAGCCAGGCGTATGAGGTTGCCGGTGTTGGCGGGAATCTCGGGCTGGAACAGAACGATGTTAAACATGCGCTAAAATTAGGGAGACATTCATCACTGAGGCATTAGACAACAAGCGTTAACTTCACAACGCTTGCACTACAAACATGGTTCCGCATCTTACTACCGCTCTCACCGGCCCCTTGCTTGATCTGGAAAAACGCATTATCGACGCGCAGCCCGCGATCGAGTTCTGGTTTCGCCAGCAATGGCAGGAACAGGCCGCGCCATTTTATACCTCGGTGGATTTGCGCAACGCCGGCTTCAAGCTCGCGCCGGTGGATACCAATTTATTTCCCGGCGGCTTCAACAACCTCAACCCGGATTTCATGGCGCTGTGCGTACATGCGGCGATGGGCGCGGTAGAGAAAATCTGCTCCAGCGCACAGCGTTTATTGCTGATCCCGGAAAACCACACGCGCAATACTTTCTATCTGCAAAACGTCTCGGTGCTGGCCGACATCCTCAGGCAAACCGGCCTGATTGTGCGCATCGGCACGCTGATTCCGGACATCACAGCACCCACCACGCTGGAATTACCAGGCGGCGGCCGTATTACGCTGGAACCGGTGATCCGCGATGGCAATCGCGTGGGGCTGAAAGATTTCGATCCGTGCGCGGTGTTGTTGAACAACGATTTGTCGGCAGGCGTGCCGGATGTACTGAAGGGCATCGAGCAAACCATCATGCCACCGCTGCATGCGGGTTGGGCGACGCGCCGCAAGTCGCGGCACTTTGCGGCATACCGGCATCTTGCGGGAGAGTTTTCGCGCTTGCTCGGCATTGACCCGTGGTTAATCGACCCGCTGTTTGAGCGCTGCGGCAAGGTGGATTTCCAGACGCGTCAGGGCGAGGACTGCCTGGGCAGCAAAGTTGGCGACCTGCTCGACGACATCCGTGACAAATACCGTGAATATGGCATCCACCATGATCCGTTCGTGATTGTGAAAGCCGATGCAGGCACCTACGGCATGGGCATCATGACGGTGAAAAGTCCGGATGATGTGAAAGACCTGAACCGCAAGGCGCGCAACAAAATGGCGGTCGGCAAGGAAGGCGTGGCGGTGTCCGAAGTGCTGATCCAGGAAGGTGTCTATACTTTCGAAAGCATTAACGACGCGGTGGCCGAGCCGGTGGTGTATATGATGGATCACTTCGTGGTGGGCGGATTTTATCGCGTGCATACCGGTCGCGGCACCGACGAAAACCTCAATTCGCCCGGTATGCATTTTGTGCCGCTGGCCTTTGAACAGGCCTGCCAGTTGCCCGACCACCGGCTTAATCCCGATGCTACGCCCAACCGCTTTTATGCCTATGGCGTGATCGCGCGACTAGCGATGCTGGCGGCCAGCATCGAACTTGATGAAGCCCTTAACGAGAAGGCTTGATATGGAACTGCTGTTCATCATCGACCCACCAGACGCGCTGAAGGAATACAAAGACTCGTCGATTGCCATGATGCGCGCCGCGCAAAAACGCGGGCATCAGGTGTGGGTGTGCCAGGCCAGCGACTTGCATATTTGGGAAGGCCGCGTGATTGCGTTGACTGCGCAGCTTGACATCAAACCCGGCAAAAACTGGTATGCCAAGACCGACATCCGCAGCCGCCTGCTGGCCGACTTTGGCGTAGTCGTCATGCGCACCGACCCGCCAGTCGATCAGGATTATCTGGCCGCCACCCATTTGCTCGGCATGGCCGAAGAAATGGATGGGGCGCGCGTGTTCAACCGGCCTGCCGCGCTGCGCGACTACAACGAAAAGCTGTCGATTTTCCGTTTTCCGCAGTTTATTGCGGCCACGCTGGTCAGTGCCAGCTTTGACCTGGTGCGCGGCTTTCTGGAAGAACATGGCGACATCATCCTCAAGCCGCTGCATGGCATGGGCGGACAAGGCGTGTTCCGGATGCATTCAAGCGACCCGTCCAACCTGTCCTCGCTGATGGAAATGCTCACCCACCACGGCCAGCACGCCATCATGGCGCAACGTTATCTGCCCGAAATCGAAGACGGCGACAAACGTATCCTGCTCATCAATGGCGAGCCCGTCCCCTTTGCACTGGCGCGCGTCCCCGCCGCCGGAGAAATTCGCGGCAACCTGGCCGCCGGTGGCACGGGCTACGCCCGTCCACTGACCGAACGCGACGAGGAAATCGCCCGCACCGTGGGGCGCGTGGTGCGCGAAGCCGGGCTGTTTCTGGTGGGGCTGGATGTCATCGGCGAATACCTCACCGAAATCAACGTCACCAGCCCGACCGGCTTTGTGGAAATTACCGCGCAAACCGGATTTGATGTGGCGGATGCGTTTATTGCTGCACTGGAAGCAGCCATTGCTTAAAACGGAACAAAGAGGACAGGAGGACAAGAGGAGAACGACAAAAGGGTTTTTCTCCTGTCCTCTTGTCCTCTTTGTAAAACATGCACTTTCAGTTGTGCTATTGCCTTTGCTGCTGGTCGCTTGCGGGGAACGGGATGAAATTTTCCGCCAGGAAAGTTTCGTTTTCGGCACGCGTGTCGAAGTCAGCATTGCGGGCGAAGACCAGACCAAGGCCGAAGCCGCCGCACAAGCGGTTTTGCAGCGGTTTGACGCACTGCACCGCAAGCTGCACGCTTGGCAGCCTTCGGAACTTAGCCAGCTCAACGCGGCGTTTGCCGCAGGCAAGAAACAGGCTGTGGATGCCGAGCTTGGCAACATCCTGCAGGACGCACAGGCTTACTCGATGCAGGGCGAGGAATTATTCAACCCGGCCATCGGCAAGCTGATTGGCCTGTGGGGGTTTCACGCCGATTTGCCACAAACACACATCCCGGAAAAATCCGCCATTACGGCGCTGGTAGCGTCCGCACCAACACTACGCAACCTGCATATCGAAAACGGCATGGTCTGGAGCGACAATCCAGACGTGCAAATCGACCTGGGCGGCTACGCCAAAGGCTATGCGCTGGACGAAGCGGCGGCATTATTGAAACAGCGCGGCATCCACAACGCGCTTATCAATATTGGCGGCAATG
>JAYUCZ010000198.1:0-8396 GCA_043740065.1 Thiobacillaceae bacterium
CGGTCACAGCCTGGGTGAAATCGCGGCGTTGACTGCGGCGGGCGCACTGGATTTTGCCGATGCGGTAAAACTCACACGCTTCCGCGCCGAGGCCATGCAGAACGCCGTGCCGGAAGGTGTCGGTGCGATGGCGGCGATTTTGGGGCTGGATGACGATGCGGTGCGCGCCGTGTGCTTTGATGCGGCGCAGGGCGAGGTGCTGGACGCGGTCAATCTGAATTCTCCTGGCCAGGTGGTAATCGCGGGCAACAAGGCGGCAGTCGAGCGCGGCATGGCGCTGGCCAAGGAAAGGGGCGCAAAACGTGTGCTGGCGCTGCCGGTGTCCGTGCCTTCGCACTCGGCCTTGATGAAACCTGCCGCTGACCAGTTCCGCGCTTATCTGGAAAAAATTGAATTGCGCATTCCTGTCATCCCGGTGATTCAGAATGCCGACGTGCAGGCTTTTTCTGACCTTGTCGCCATCAAGGACGCATTGGCACGCCAACTGCATTCGCCGGTGCGCTGGGTAGAAACCGTGCAGGCACTGGCAGGGCAGGGCATTGAACGCTGTGTGGAATGCGGCCCCGGCAAGGTGCTGACCGGTTTGAGCAAGCGCATCAACGACATTCCCTGCGTGGCGCTGGTGGATGAAGCCGCGCTGGCCGGCATCAAATAAGGAGAATCTGGAATGGACAGCAAAATTGCATTAGTCACCGGCGCTAGCCGTGGCATTGGCCAGGCTTGTGCTTTGGCTTTAGGTAAAACAGGCGCAAGCGTCATTGGCACAGCCACCTCGGACAAGGGCGCAGAAGCCATCAGCGCCTATTTGCAGGCCGCAGGTGTCAAAGGTCGTGGCATGAAGCTGAATGTGACCGACGCGGCGGAAGTGGACGCAGTGATTGCCGCCATCGAAAAAGAATTTGGCGGCATCGGCATCCTGGTCAACAACGCCGGTATTACCCGCGACAATTTACTGATGCGCATGAAGGACGACGAGTGGGACGACATCATGTTGACCAACCTGACTTCCGTATTCCGTCTCTCGCGTGCGGTGATTAAAAGCATGATGAAGGCGCGCACTGGCCGCATCATTTCCATTGCTTCGGTGGTGGGCGCGATGGGCAATGCCGGACAAACCAATTACAGCGCGGCCAAGGCGGGCATCATGGGCTTTACCAAATCGCTGGCGCGTGAAGTGGGCAGCCGCAACATTACCGTCAATTGCGTCGCGCCGGGCTTCATCGACACCGATATGACCAAGGCGCTGCCGGAAGCCCAGCGGTCTGCGCTGCTGGCGCATATTCCGCTGGGCAAACTTGGCTCGGTGGACGACATTGCCAACGCCGTGGCTTTCCTGGCGGGCGACGAGGCGGCTTACATTACCGGCACAACCTTGCACGTAAACGGCGGCATGTACATGATTTAACAGCATGATTTAAACCAGTCTGCCAGACTTGCTCGAAACCCAAACAAGTTTGGTAAAATCGCATCGCCTTGGGTTGCTCAAGGCACACATATATTTAAAGAGGACAAACAATGGATATCGAAGCACGTGTCAAGAAAATCGTCGCCGAACAACTGGGTGCCAATGAAGCGGATGTAAAAATCGAATCCTCCTTCGTCGATGATCTGGGCGCTGATTCCCTGGATACTGTCGAACTGGTGATGGCGCTGGAAGAAGAGTTCGAGTGCGAAATCCCCGACGAAGACGCAGAAAAAATCACCACCGTTCAGCAAGCCATCGACTACGTTAACAGCCACAAGAGCTGATTCCCCGCCCCGAATTTGGTTTCGGGTGCCAAAGCTTTTCAAGGGCAAATTCAGGACGTTATCTTGTCAAAACGCAGAGTTGTCATTACCGGCCTGGGCATTATTTCCCCGGTTGGTAACACCATCCCCGAAGCGTGGGGCAACCTCATTGAGGGTCGTTCCGGGATTACCCGGATCACCCGCTTTGACCCGACGCTTTTTCCCTCCCAGATTGCTGGCGAGGTCAAAAACTTTGACGTTGCGCAATATCTCAGCGTCAAGGAAGCCCGCCGCATGGATATTTTCATCCAGTACGGCATGGCGGCCGGCATCCAGGCCGTTAAAGATTCAGGGATTGAAGTCACCGAAGCCAATGCCGAGCGCATCGGCGTTAACATCGGTTCGGGCATAGGCGGTTTGCCGATGATCGAAGATACCCATTCCACCTACATCGAGATTGGCGGGCCGCGCAAAATTTCGCCGTTCTTCATCCCCGGCACCATCATCAACATGATCTCTGGCAACCTGTCGATCATGTTTGGCATGAAGGGGCCCAATCTTGCGGTGGTCACTGCATGCAGCACCGGTTTGCATGCCATCGGCCTGTCGGCACGCACCATCCAGTACGGCGATGCCGACGTGATGGTGTGCGGTGGTGCAGAAGCCACGGTGTGTCCGCTGGCGGTTGGCGGCTTCGCCTCGGCCAAGGCGCTGTCCACCCGCAACGATGATCCCGCCACCGCCAGCCGACCTTGGGACAAGGGGCGCGATGGCTTTGTGATGGGCGAGGGCGCGGGCGTGATGGTGCTGGAAGAATACGAACATGCCAAGGCGCGTGGCGCGAAAATCTACGCTGAAATCTCCGGTTTTGGCATGAGCGGCGATGCCTATCACATGACTGCGCCCAGCACCGACGGGCCGCGCCGTTCCATGCTCAACGCCCTGCGCGACGCGGGCGTGAACCCGGATGACATCGACTACATCAACGCACACGGCACTTCTACGCCGCTGGGCGACAAGAATGAAACCGAAGCCATCAAGCTGGCGATGGGCGATGCCGCGTACAAAACCGTGGTCAATTCCACCAAATCCATGACCGGCCATTTGCTGGGCGCGGCTGGCGGGGTTGAATCCGTGTTTGCGGTACTGGCGATTCATCACCAGATTTCACCGCCGACCATCAACATCTTCGACCAAGACCCCGAGTGCGATCTGGATTACTGCGCCAACATCGCACGCGAAATGAAAATCGACGTTGCGCTTAAAAACAACTTTGGCTTTGGCGGAACCAATGGCTCGCTGGTTTTCAAGCGAATTTGATTATCCAGCCTCGCTGGTTCTCAAACGCGTGTGATGGAGTTGCTGGCCTGGCCGGACACGCCTGATCTGCTGGCGTTGAAGGCCACCATGCCGGAGCATTATCCGGCACTCTTCAAGACCGGCGGTGCAAACGGGTGGGACATTCTGTTTGCTTTTCCGCAGCAAACCCAAACGCTACATTCTGATGCCCGCGCTACCGAGGTCAGCGCATTCTTCAGTGTGCTGCCGCGTCTGGCAGAGCGGGGCGAACCTTCTGCCTTGCCCTTTACCGGCGGCTGGCTGCTGGCACTCAGTTATGAACTCGGTGGGCTGCTTGAGCCAACATCAGGCCAGGCACACGACCCGGAAAATTTTCCGCTGGCCTTTGCCATGCGCATTCCTGCCGCCATTTTGCTGGATCGTCAGGCTGGCCTAACCTGGTTGATGGCTGAGGACGGCAACGCACACCTGATCCGGCAAATGCAGGAAGACCTGTGCGCCGCGCCGCACATGCCGAAGGATGCCCTGCCTGCTTACACCCTGGCTGAAGACGACCCGGCGCAATTCCTGCGCGGCGTGGATCGCATCAAATCCTATATCCGCGAGGGGGATGTTTTCCAGGTGAATTTGTCGCGTGGCTGGCGCGCAGATTTTGCCGCTAACGTATCGCCAGCCGGGTTGTTCAAACGTCTGGATCAGAGCAACCCCGCACCGTTTTCTGCACTGCTGGAAATGGGCGTGTGGTCTATCGTCAGTTCTTCGCCAGAGCGTTTGGCGCGTGTGGAAGAAAGCGGCAGGGTAGTGACCAGGCCAATAGCCGGAACCCATCCCCGCAGCACGACCCCTGCGGATGATGAAGCCTTGCGGCAACGTCTGGCTGCACACCCAAAGGAACGCGCCGAACACATCATGCTGGTCGATCTGGAACGCAACGATCTTGGACGTGTGTGCGAAGCGGGCAGCGTACGAGTTGAAGCCTTGATGGAGCTGGCGAGCTACGCGCATGTGCATCATCTCGAATCCACTGTGGCAGGCCAGTTGCGCCATGGCACGAGCCTGTACGATCTGGTTCGTGCAATTTTCCCCGGCGGCACCATTACCGGTTGCCCCAAGGTGCGTACCATGCAGATTATTCGTGAACTGGAAGATGCGCCACGCCGCGCTTACACGGGCAGCCTCGGTTACTTGAATCTGGATGGCAGGCTGGATTTGAATATCCTCATCCGTAGCTTCTTGCTGAAGAACAATACCGCCTGGTTCAGAACCGGCGCTGGCATTGTGGCCGACTCCGAGCCACAACGTGAACTGGAGGAAACCCGTGCGAAGGCCAAGGGCTTGTTGAAAGCCTTGATGTCAGTGAAGGGTGAAGGGTGAAGGGTGAAGGGCTGATACTGGTTGATGGACTGGCTGCTGACAGCATTCAGGCGATGGATCGTGGCTTGCATTACGGCGATGGGGTGTTTCGCACCATGAAAATCGTGGCAGGCGAAATTCGCTGGTGGGCAGATCATTATCAGAAATTGTCGTCAGACTGCGCCTCCCTGGGGTTGGCTTGCCCGGATAATGCACTGCTGAGGCAGGAGGTCTTGCAAGTTGCCGCGCAGCCGGGTGTTGGCGTGGTCAAGATCATCATCACACGCGGCGATGGCAAACGCGGCTATGGCATCCCGGATGAGGCGCAGCCGCTGCGCATGGTGATGGGCTTCCCAGCGATAGCGCATCGCAGCCGTGACGTGCAGGTGCGCTGGTGCGATCTGCGGCTGTCCAGCCAGCCCAGACTGGCGGGCATTAAACACCTCAATCGCCTGGAAAACGTGTTGGCGCGATCAGAATGGACTGACCCCGACACTGCCGAAGGCCTGCTCATGGATGAAGCAGAAAGGCTGGTCTGCGGCACCATGAGCAATCTGTTCTTGCTGGAAAATAATCGCCTGGTCACACCCAAACTGGATCGGTGCGGTATCGCAGGCGTAGCGCGAGAGCGGCTGTTGCGTGCGGCATCACGTCACCACATGGTGGCCTTCATTGAAGAAATTTCCCGGCAGCGTTTGCTGGCGGCAGAAGAGATATTTCTCACCAACAGCCTGATCGAAGTCTGGCGCGTGGCAAGCCTGGATCATCAACGCTGGCACGACACAGGGCTGGCGGCAAAACTTGTAAACTGGCTGAATGAAGAAAATTAAAAGAACTGCCAAAAAACACAGCAGTTTTAAAATACTGCTGCTGTTGGCGCTGATCGTTTTTGCAGGGCTTACCGCCTGGGTAAGCTGGTTTGCGTTCCGGCCTTTGCCCATCAGCACCTATCCGCGCGAATTCACCATTGCGCCTGGCACCAATCTTAAAAAACTGGCCAGCCAGCTTGAACAGGCGGAAGTCCTGCACGATGCCATCCGTTTCCACTTGACAGGCCGGGTGATGGGCTACGCCAGCCGCATCCAGGCGGGCACTTACACAATTACCCAGCCGCTTACGCCGCTAGAACTCTACGGCAAGATAGTGCGCGGCGAAGTGACGCAGGCCGCCGTATTACTGGTGGAAGGCTGGAATTTCCGCGAAGTGCGGCAGGAACTGGCACGTCAAGCCCAACTGGAGCACAAACTGGTGGACATGACCGCGACCGATTTGCTGCAAGCGCTGGGCGCTGAAGAGCAACATCCGGAAGGCTTGTTCTTCCCCAATACTTATTTTTACAGCCCGCGCTCGCCGGATGTTGAGGTGCTGCGTCGCGCCTATCAACTGCAAAAACAAAAGCTCAACGAAGCATGGCAAACCCGCTCGCCAGACTTGCCGTATAAAACCCCTTACGAAGCGCTAATCATGGCTTCGATTATCGAAAAGGAAACCGGTGCGCCCGAAGAAAGGCCGCTGATTGCGGCGGTGTTTATCAACCGGCTGCGGCTGGGGATGCGATTGCAAACCGACCCAACCGTGATCTACGGCCTGGGCGAAAAATTTGATGGCAATCTGCGCAAAGTCGATCTGCAGCGCGACACGCCCTACAATACCTACACCCGTGCCGGACTGCCGCCTACGCCGATTGCCATGCCGGGCGAGGCGGCGATCCGTGCGGCGCTCAATCCGGCCAATTCAAAAGCCTTGTATTTTGTGGCCAGCGGCAATGGCCGTCACCAGTTTTCCAATACGCTGGAAGAACATAACCGGGCGGTTAACCTGTATCAAAAATAAGCAACCAGAGATAAAGCATGACGACACAATGCGGCAAATTCATTACCCTGGAAGGCGTGGACGGCGCGGGCAAAAGCACGCACCTCGAATATCTGGCAGCTAGTATCCGGGCGCGTGGTGTGGAACTGGTGGTGACGCGTGAGCCAGGCGGCACCAAGCTGGGCGAGAAACTGCGCGAGTTGTTGCTAAACGACCCCATGCAAGCGGATACCGAATTGATGTTGATGTACGCCGCACGTGCCGAACATGTGGCCGCGCTGATTAAACCTGCGCTGGCGCGTGGCGCATGGGTGCTGTCGGATCGTTTTCACGATGCCAGTTATGCCTACCAGTGCGGCGGGCGCGGCATCGCTGCCACACGCTTGCAGGCGCTGGAAGCCTGGACGCTCGGCGGCTTCAAGCCTGATCTGACCTTGTTGTTTGATGTCTCGCCGCAAGTCGCTGCAACGCGTCGCACACAGGCCCGGGCAGCAGACCGTTTTGAGCAGGAACAGGCGGCATTTTTCACCCGCGTGCGCGAAGCGTACTTGCTGCGCGCCAGTGCCGATCCTGCGCGAATCAAGATCATTGATGCCAGCCACAGCATCGACGCTATTCGTCAGGAACTCGCCCGTATCATGGAAACGCTCTGATGCCAGCGCCGTATCCCTGGCAGTCGTCTATCTGGTCTCGCTTGCTGGAGATGCGCACGCGGATGCCGCATTCCATTTTATTGGCGGGGCCTAAGGGTATCGGCAAACTGGCGCTGGCCAACGCCTGGGCTAAAAGCCTGTTGTGTGAACATACCAGCCCGGATGCTGATGCCTGCAACGCTTGCGAGGCATGCCACTGGTTTGACGCAGGAACCCATCCTGATTTCATGCAACTGACCTTGCTGGAAAAGGAAAACAAGGAAGGCGAAGTCAAACAGGCCACCGAAATCAGCGTGGAACAGGCGCGCAAGGCCGTCGATTTCGTCCAGCTTTCCACCTATCGCGCTGGCCACCGCGTAGTGCTGATCCAGCCTGCCGAGGCTTTGAACAACGCATCCGCCAACGCCTTGCTCAAGGTGCTGGAAGAGCCGCCGTTAAATACCTTGTTTATTTTGTTGAGTCACTCGCCCAGGCAACTTCTTCCGACCATTCTTAGCAGATGTCACAAGCTGGACATAGTCTTGCCAGACAAGCAGGCCACACAAGCGTGGCTGGCGCAACACAAGCTTGGCGAGCAAGCGCTGGCCTGGTCTGGCGGAGCGCCACTTGCGGCGCTGGATGCAAGGGAGTCTGGCGATCTGGACACCAGGCAGGCGCTGGCAGAGGTGCTGGCTAATCCCCAGGCACTGGATAGTGTGGCGTTAGCGGAAATGTGGAACAAAAAAATTCTGGCGCAGGTTTGGCATCAGGTCAGCTATAAATGGCTGCTGGATTTGCTGGCGTGCAGTCTGGGCGCACCGGCAAAATTCAATCCGGATGATGCCAAACCGCTGCAAGCGCTGGCCAAACGGGTTAAGCTGGCGGCGTTACTGGATTTTATTCGCCAGGAATCATTGGCAGGCCGGTGGGTAGATCATCCACTTAACCGTCAAATGCAGATGGAAGCCTGGTTTGTGACGTACAGCGGCATTTTTGAAGGGAGATAAAAACATGGCGTTAACCAGCAACGGCCCCTCGACCGATACCCTGATTGGAGGCGCACGTCCCGGCGTGTTATCACTCTCCATCAAGGAAAAAGCCGCCTTGTTTGCGGCTTATATGCCTTTCATCAAAGGTGGCGGCTTGTTTATCCCCACCAACAAAGCGTACAGAATGGGCGAGGAGGTCTATATGCTGCTCTCGCTGATGGAAGACCCGTCCAAAATTCCCGTCTCCGGCAAGGTAATCTGGGTGACTCCCCAGGGCGCACACGGCTCACGCTCCCAAGGCGTAGGCGTGCAATTTGTCGCCAACGAAAGTGGCAATGCCGCCCGAAATAAAATCGAAGGTTTGCTGGGCGGCTCGCTCAAGTCCACACGCGCTACGCATACGATGTAACCCGGTTTCAAGAGAGCCTCTTGCAAAACTCCCCGCCCGCACCACCGCGCACCTGCGCGCACCGGCCCTGAAGCCCGATTTTTGAAGAACCGTCGTGACTTCTGGCGCTTACGGCGGCGGGATCACTGATTTCTCCTGTTGCGGGCGATAGACTGCCCAGCCCGCGCATCAGCG
>JAYUCZ010000199.1:0-8389 GCA_043740065.1 Thiobacillaceae bacterium
CCGCAGGCACGTGCAGGCTTGCTGCCCAACGTCAATTTGAATGCCAACGCACGCCACAACAATTCCGACAGTTCCGCTTTTGGCAGTTCCAGTTATAACTCGCACGGTTGGGGCGTATCCGCCGCACAGCCAATTTACCGTGGGCAGAACTTCATCGCTTACGATCAGGCCAAGGTTTCCGTGCAACTGGCGGAAAATCAACTCAAGGTCGCTGGGCAAGATTTGATCCTGAAAACCGCCCGCGCCTATTTTGATGTGCTGCTGGCGCAGGATGCGCTGGTGTTTATCGGCGCGCAAAAGGCCGCGATTACCGAACAACTGGCCGCCGCCAAACGCAATTTCGAAGTCGGCACCGCCACCATTACCGACACCCACGAAGCCCAGGCGCGATTTGACCTGGCCACCGCGCAGGAAATCGCCGCGCAAAATGATCTCGAAATCAAACGTCGTGCGCTGCATACCCTGAGCGGAAAAACCGTCAACTCCCTGGCCGCGCTCACCGCCAAGCCGGTATTAACAACACCTGCGCCCGCCGATATGGACGAATGGGTCAAACGTGCGCAGGCGCAAAACCTGCAAGTGCGCATCAGCCAGCAGGCCAAGCAGATTGCCGATCAGGAAATTGAACGCGCCCGCGCCGGCCATCACCCCACGCTGGATTTGGCCGCCAGCTACAACGACAGCCGCAACCAGAATTTTGGGGCTGCGCAGGTCGATAGCAAAACCGGCGTGATTGGGCTAGAGTTGGCCGTACCGATTTATCAGGGCGGGCTGACTTCCTCCAAGGTGCGCGAAGCCGTCGCCAATCAGGAGAAATCCCGCCAGCAGCTTGAAGATGCCACGCGCAACACGGCATTTCAAACGCGTCAGGCGTATCTCAATGTCACCAGCAGCGCAGCCCAGGTGCGTGCGCTGGAAGCCGCGCTGGCCTCCAGTCAGAAGTCGCTGGAATCCACGCAACTGGGGTTGGAAGTTGGCGTGCGCACCAGCGTCGATGTGCTGAACGCCCAGCAGCAACTCACCTCGGCCAAAAAAGACCTGGCGGCGGCACGCTACAACTTTCTGGTGTCGGTGCTGAACCTGAAAGCGGTTGCGGGAACACTCACTGCGGCTGATCTGGAAGACATCGACAAATTGCTGAGTGCTGCCAAATCGGCAGCGGTTGAAGAAACACAGCCCGCTGCTTCCAGCAAATCAGCCGGACTTAAATTGCGCAGCACGCCGGTCGTGGCACCGGTATTGGCACAGCGCAAACTGATGCCTTAACCCAGCAATGTAATGACCTTTGCCGCCGCGCCTTTGTGTGCAGCGGCAAATTTTTTTCCGGCTTCACCCATCTGTTTTCTGGCGGACTCGTCCTGCGTCAGCCGCAGCGCCTGCTCCGCCCATGCTTGCGCATCCGGCACGCGCAAAGCGGCGCTGCTTTCGATGGCATCTATAGTGGCCTGCCGGAAGTTCTCGGTATGCGAGCCGATCAGCACCGGGCAACCCACCGAGCAGGCTTCAATCAGATTCTGCCCGCCATAGGACAACAGGCTACCGCCAATCAGCGCACTATCCGCCGCCGCGTAGTAGGCGAACATCTCCCCCAGGCTGTCGCCCAGCCAGACCTGGGTTGTCGCTTGCACCAGGGAATGGTCGCTGCGGCGTTGCATGGTCAAGCCCGCAGCCTTGACCAAGGCGGCTACCTCGTCAAACCGTTGCGGATGGCGCGGAACCAGTATTAGCAGCACCTCTGGCGCGGCCATGCGAAAAGCATCGAGAATGAGTTTTTCTTCGCCATCGCGCGTGCTGGCGGCCAGCCACACCGGGCGGCGGCCTATCCAGGAACGAAATGTAGCGCCTAGGGCAATTTGATTGGCGGGCGGTTCTATATCGAATTTCAGGTTGCCGGTGACTTCAATGTTTTTTGCCCCCAGCGTTCGCAGCCTGTCCGCGTCCTCTGCCGTTTGTGCGGCTACGGCGGCAAAGCCGCCCAATACTGAGCGTGTCAAAGCGGTAAATTTGCGATAGCCGTTTGCGGATTTTTCCGACAGCCGCGCATTCACCAGATACATCGGTACGCCAGCCCGGCTGGATTCGCGCACCAGGCTCGGCCATAACTCGGTTTCCATGATGATGCCGCGCGCCGGTTGTGTGCGGCGCAAAAAACGCCGTACCGCAAAGGCGTAGTCATAAGGCAGATAGCGCACCTGCGCTCGCTCGCCAAAAATCTGTTCTGCCGTGGCGCGTCCTGCCGGGGTCATGCAGGTAATCAGGACAGGCATTGCCTGGGTAATGAAATGTTCGACCAGCGGCGCAGCAGCACGGACTTCGCCAACAGACACCGCATGTATCCAGACCGGGTGACTATCTAGCCAGTTGCCGCCGCCAAAACGTTCCGCCACATGCCACCAATAGCCGCGTTCCTTCAGCCCGCGCACCAGCAGCCGCAGCGGAATCAGCGGCAACACCAGCCACAGCAGGATTTGATACAGCAGACGTTGAGCAAAGAGCGCCATGCGGGCTATTTTACCCTGTTAAAATCGCTCAGTTCCCGGAGAAAAAACCATGAAAATCCTGCTTACCGGCGCTGCCGGATTTATCGGCATGCACGTTGCGCAAATTTTGCTTAAGCGCGGCGACGAAGTGGTTGGCATCGACATTCTCAACGATTACTACAATCCGGATCTGAAACTGGCGCGATTGGAACAACTCAAGCCTTATGCCAATTTCAGGTTTCTGAAAACCGACATCGCCGACCGCATGGCCATGGAAGACCTGTTTGCCGCCGAGCATTTTGAAGGTGTCATCAACCTCGCCGCGCAGGCCGGCGTGCGCTACTCGCTGAAGAATCCGCACGCCTACGTGCAATCGAACATCGTCGGCTTTGCCAACCTGCTGGAAGGTTGCCGCCATCACGGCATCAAGCATTTTGTTTACGCCAGCTCGTCTTCCGTCTATGGCGCGAACACCAAGATTCCGTTTTCCACCCACGATGCGGTCAACCACCCGGTGAGCCTGTACGCCGCCAGCAAAAAAGCCAACGAACTGATGGCGCACACCTACTCGCACCTCTACGGCCTGCCCACTACCGGGCTACGCTACTTCACTGTTTACGGGCCATGGGGTCGTCCCGACATGTCGCCGTGGCTGTTCACCAGCGCGATTCTCGAAGGCCGCACCATCGATGTCTTCAACCACGGCGACATGTCGCGTGACTTCACCTACATCGACGACATCGCCGACGGCACAGTCAAGGTGCTAGACCGCATCCCGCAAGGCAATCCGGCCTTCGACCACAATCACCCCGATCCGGCATCGAGCCATGCGCCTTACCGCCTTTACAACATCGGCAACCATACCCCGGTGCAATTGATGGATTTCATCGGCACGATAGAAAACGCGCTTGGCCAAACCGCGAAAAAGAATTTCCTGCCGATGCAGGACGGCGACGTGCAAGCCACCTACGCGGATATCGACGAGCTGGTGCGCGATACCGGCTTCAAACCGGCGACGACGCTGGAATACGGAATCGGCAAGTGGGTGGAGTGGTATCGGGGCTATACGGGACAGTAATTCACAGCTTCGCGCTCCGCCCACCGTCCACCGCCAATATCTGCCCCGACACAAACGGCGCATCCTCGATAAAGAAGCGCACGGCGTGGGCGATGTCGGAAGGCGTACCGGCACGTTTCAGCATGGTGTGGGAGACGATGCGCTGGCGCGAAACTTCGTCGAAATCGGCATTGTCTTCTGGCCACATGATGGGGCCGGGGGCGACACCGTTGACTCGGACATTGGGTGCGAGTTCGCGTGCCAGGGATTTGGTCAGCCCGACCAGGCCGGCCTTGGCGACGGAATACACCAGGTAGTTTTTCATCGGCCTATCAGCGTGGATATCGGTAATGTTGACAATGCAGCCGTGGCGTTTTTTTAATTCTGTTGCGGCGGCCTGCGATAGAAACATCGGCACTTTGAGATTGCTGCCGATTAAATCCACCCAGTCTTTTTCGGTAATGCTGCCCACCGGCGTGGGATAAAAACTCGACGCATTGTTGACCAGCACATCGAGCTTGCCAAAGGTGGCGATGGTTTGCGATACCAGACTGGGCAGCACGGCCATATCCAGCAAATCGGCCTGGATTAACGCTACAGAATTTTCGCGCACGGCGTTGAGTTCTTCCTGCAACACCCGCGCCTCTCTAGCCGAGCTGCGGTAATGGATCATCAGGTTGGCGCCAGTGGCGTGCATGACGCGGGCGATTTGGGCACCGACACGTTTGGAGCCGCCGGTGATAAGGATGGTTTTGGCTGACATGCTGAAATCCTGTTGTATGCTTCCGGTCGATTATCCAATAAATCCTTGTCCCCATGTCTTTGCCCACACCCAGCCCGGAACAATTCGACTCCAGCCAGGCGCTGGTGCGCCATATCCAGTCAGATGTTGCGGCAAATAACGTCTGGATTTCGTTTGCGCGGTATATGGAGCTGGCCCTGTACACGCCGGGACTGGGTTATTACTCGGGCGGCTCGGCCAAGTTTGGCGCAGGCGGCGATTTTGTCACCGCACCGCAGATTTCGCCCTTGTTTGGCCGGGTGCTGGCACGGCAGTTTGCTGAAGTTTTAAAGCAAACTGGCGGCGGCATTCTGGAACTGGGTGCCGGCACGGGATTGCTGGCCGCGCAAATTCTCGGCGAGCTGCGGGCAATGGGTGTCGATGTGCCGTATTCCATACTGGAAGTGAGCGGGGATTTGCGGGCGCGGCAGCAGGAAACTTTGGCTAAATTTTCCCCCTCTCCCCCACCCCTCTCCCACGAGGGGAGAGGGGAGACTGTTCGTTGGCTGGACGCGTTGCCGGAAAAATTTACCGGCGTGATTTTTGGCAACGAAGTGCTGGATGCGCTGCCCGTCCATCTCATTTACTGGACAGAAACTGCGCCGCTAGAGCGGGGGGTGGCTTTATCTGCCCCCTCTCCCTTGAGGGGAGAGGGTGAAGTTTTTACTTGGCAAGATCGCCCCATCACCGACCCCGTTCTGCTTGAACATGCTCGCGCCCTCGACCTGTCGCCGGGCTATATCAGCGAGATCAATCTCGCCGCACCGGCACTGATCCAGACCCTTGCCGAACGCCTGCAATCCGGCTTGATACTATTTATTGACTATGGTTTTGGACGAAGTGAGTACTACCATCCACAGCGCCATATGGGTACCTTGCGCGCCCATTATCGGCACTATGCGCTGGATGACCCGTTCTATCTTCCCGGTCTGTGCGATCTGACTGCGCACGTGGATTTCACCGCCGTGGCCGATGCCGGATTTGATGCCGGACTGGAAGTTTGCGGCTACACCACGCAGGCAAATTTTTTGATGGCGGGCGGCTTGACCGCGCTGCTGGCCGAAACCCCGCCAGACGCTGCCGCCAACTATTTGCCGCTTTCCAACGGTGTGGAGAAACTGCTTTCCCCGGCCGAAATGGGCGAGTTGTTCAAGGTCATCGGCATGACGCGGAACTGTGCTGCACCTGGCGGGTTTGGCGCGGGCGACCAGCGTCACCGGCTTTAGGTGCAGGGGCTAGGATTCAGGGGTCAGGGATAGGGGTTGTGCGGCCGGAAGCCGCGCCTTATATAAGCGCAAAGCACATTCCCTAACCCCTGAATCCTGACCCCAGACCCCTGTTAACTCAACTTGCCGTGGCAGTGCTTGTACTTCTTGCCGCTGCCGCACGGGCAGGGGTCGTTGCGGCCAACTTTGGGCGTGTCGCGGGTGGCGGGCTGTGCCGCTTGGTGTTGCGCTTCGTCGCCGCCTTGCGCAGCATCAAAATCGGCATGCTGGTACTGCACGTTGGAGACTTCTTCGTGCCGCTGTTCCACCGCCTGCACGTCTTGCTCGCTACGCACCTGCACGGTGCTGGTGATGCGGGTGACTTCAAGCTTGATGGTGTCCAGCATGTTGGAAAACAGCAGGAAGGCTTCGCGCTTGTATTCCTGTTTGGGATTTTTTTGCGCGTAGCCGCGCAGGTGGATGCCCTGACGCAATTGGTCTAGCGCACCCAGGTGTTCGCGCCAGTGTGAATCCATGCTTTGCAGCATGATGGCGCGTTCAAAATGGCGTACCACTTCTGCGCCGACAATGGCTTCTTTGGCGGCGTAGCTCTCGTTGCCCACGGCCACGGCTTTTTCGCGCAGGGCTGCCTCGCCGAGTTTACTGTCTTCGTCCAGCCAGGTTTGTAATGGCATCTCCAAGCCAAATTCAGCAGCCAGGGCTTTCTCGACACCCTCCACATCCCATTGTTCTTCCATGGCACCGGGCGGAATGTGCTGGTCGATGACGGCGTTGATGACATCGCCGCGCATGGCTTTAACTGTTTCAGAAATATCTTCCGCCGCCAGCAGTTCGTTGCGCTGTTCGTAGATGACCTTGCGCTGATCGTTGGATACGTCGTCGTATTCCAGCAGTTGTTTGCGGATGTCGAAGTTGCGCGCTTCGACCTTGCGCTGGGCGTTTTCAATCGCGCGCGACACCATGCCGTGTTCGATGGCTTCGTCTTCCGGCACCTTGAGGCGATTCATGATGGACACCATGCGATCACCGGCAAAAATACGCAGCAGCGAGTCGTCCAGCGACAGGTAAAAACGCGAAGAACCGGCATCGCCCTGACGGCCGGAACGGCCACGCAGTTGATTATCGACACGGCGCGACTCGTGGCGCTCGGTACCGATAATGTGCAAGCCGCCTGCGGCCAGCACCTGCTCGTGCGTGACTTGCCAGTCGGACTTGAGCTTGGCTTTGCGCAATTCTTTTTCGGTGTTGGACAGAGCCTCGTCCGCGTCGATTGCACCAAGCTGTTTCTGGATGTTGCCGCCCAGCACGATGTCGGTGCCGCGACCGGCCATGTTGGTGGCAATGGTAATTGCACCGGGGCGGCCAGCCTCGGCAATCACTTCGGCTTCGCGTGCGTGCTGTTTGGCGTTCAGCACTTCGTGGCGCAAGCCTTCCTTGGTCAACAAACTGGACAGGTATTCGTTGATTTCAATCGACGTGGTGCCAACCAGCACCGGCTGACCGCGCTCCTGACAATCGCGGATGTCCTTGATGACGGCGTTGTACTTGCCGTTGGCATTCAAAAACACCTGATCGTGCAAATCCTTGCGGATCATGTCGCGGTGGGTGGGGACGACCACGGTTTCCAGGTTGTAAATCTGCTGGAATTCGTAGGCTTCGGTATCCGCCGTGCCGGTCATGCCGGACAGCTTGCCGTACATGCGGAAATAATTCTGGAAAGTAATCGAAGCCAGCGTCTGGTTTTCTTTCTGGATCGCCACGCCTTCCTTGGCTTCCACGGCTTGATGCAAGCCTTCGGACCAGCGCCGACCCGACATCAAACGCCCGGTAAATTCATCGACGATGATGACTTCGTTCGCGCCGCTTTCGCCTGGCTGCACCACATAGTTCTGGTCTTTGTGATACACGCCATGCGCACGCAATGCGGCATTCACATGGTGCATCAGGCGAATATTGGTCGCGTCATACAGGCTGCCGCCTTCAGACAGCAAACCCAGCTCGGCCAGGATGGCTTCGACTTTTTCGTGGCCAGTTTCGGAAATCAGCACTGAGTGGGTTTTTTCGTCCACCCAGTAATCGCCTTCGCCGTCTTCTTTTTCCTGCTTGGTCAAGCGCGAAGGTACGGCATTCATGGCCAGATACAGCTCGGTGCCGCCTTCGGCCTGGCCAGAAATAATCAGCGGCGTGCGCGCTTCGTCGATCAGGATCGAATCCACTTCGTCGATTACCGCAAAATTCAGCGCACGCTGCACTTTTTCCGGTAAGGCAAACACCATGTTGTCGCGCAGATAATCAAAGCCGTATTCGTTGTTGGTGCCGTAGGTAATATCGGCAGCGTAAGCAGCCTGTTTGGCCTCGTGCGATATTTGCGACAGGATGACCCCGGTCGCCATGCCCAGAAAGCCGTACAGTTGCCCCATCCATTCGGCATCGCGGCTGGCCAGGTAATCGTTGACGGTAATCACATGCACGCCCTTGCCGGACAGCGCGTTGAGATAAACCGCCAGCGTCGCCATCAGGGTCTTGCCCTCGCCGGTACGCATTTCGGAGATTTTGCCGTCGTGCAGTACCATGCCGCCGATCAACTGCACATCAAAATGCCGCATGCCGAACACGCGTTTGCCCGCTTCGCGCACCACCGCAAACGCTTCGGGCAACAACTGGTCGAGGGTTTCGCCCTTGGCTAAACGCTCGCGGAAAGCGGGCGTTTTATCGCGCAGCTCGTCGTCCGAGAGTTTTTCCATCGCCGGTTCAAGCGCATTGATCGCCCGCACCTTCTGCGTGTATTGTTTAACCAGCCGATCATTGCGGCTACCGAAGATTTTTCTGACAAAGTTTTGCAGCA
>JAYUCZ010000200.1:0-3536 GCA_043740065.1 Thiobacillaceae bacterium
CCATTGTTGTTGGGCGTGTTTTTATCTGGTTGCGCCCAGCAGCAGGTTATTGCTTCTTCTCCACCGGTTTCTGCCCCTGGGGCATCTGATGGCTTGGAGCCGTTGTTACGCAAGGCCGCTCCGGGTGCGGATGAGGCTAAATTGCCTGCGGTTGTGCTGACCGATGATTTGCTGTTCCAGTTTTTGCTTGCGGAAATTGCTGGTCAGCGCGGCTTGCTGGACGTGGCTAAGGAAGGCTATCTGGACATGGCGCGCACCACGCGCGACCCGCGCATTGTCCGGCGTGCGGCGGAGATTGCGGTATTTGGCCGGGATCAGCAGGCCGCACTTGAGCTTGGCCGGATGTGGGTTGAGCTGGAGCCGGATTCGCCGCGTGCGCTGCATACTCTGGTGGCGCTGTTGATTGCGCAAGGTCAGGTTGAGGAATCCGCGCCTTATCTGGAAAAAATGCTGGCGAGCGATCAGCCCGGCGCTGGTTTTATGCGTTTGCCGGGCTTGTTCGCCAAAACCCGCGACACTAAAGCGGTGTTGGCGCTAGTCAAAAAACTGGCAGGCAAATACCCCAAGCTGGCTGAGGCGCACTATGCGCATGCCCATGCGGCGCTTCTGGCCGGGCAGCCCGCTTTGGCGGTGGATGCCTTGAAACGGGCAGAGGATTTGAAGCCGGGCTGGGAACCCGGCGCATTATTGCGCGCACAAATCCTTGCCAAGTCTTCGCGCACAGACGCGCTGGCATTTCTGAAAACCTTTGTGGAAACCAACCCGACAGCCCGGGATGCCCGGTTAACTTATGCGCGCATGTTGGTCGCTGGTAACCGGCTTGCCGATGCCAGTGTCCAGTTTTCGCAGTTGGCAAGCGAAATGCCGGACAGTGCAGAAATAGCGCAGGCGGCAGGCTTGCTCGCGTTGCAGATGGGCAAACTGGACGATGCAGAAAAGCATCTTGGCCGCGCACTGGAACTGGGGCGCGAAGAAAACGGCTCGCCTGAAGACAGCACGCTTCAATATTACCTAGGTCAGGTGGCAGAAGAACGCAAAGCGTTTGATCTGGCCGTTGTGCGCTATCGGGCTATTCAGGCGGGCGAATATCTTGTTTCGGCACGTACGCGTGTGGCCATGATGCTGGCTCGCCAGGGCAAGCAGGCCGAGGCGCAGGCAGAACTCAAATCGGTGAAACCAGCCAATGATGTGCAACGTATTCAGCTTGTTCAGGCCGAGGCCGACTTGCTGCGCGAGGCCAGGGATCATGCGGCAGTTTTTGCCTTGCTGGACGCGGCGGTCAAGACCAGCCCGGATAACATCGACTTGTTATATGACCGTGCCATGGCGGCGGAAAAAATCGATAAGCTGGACGTGCTGGAGGCCGATTTGCGCAAGGTTATCAAGCTCAAGCCGGATTATGCCCATGCCTACAATGCCTTGGGCTATACCCTGGTGGAAAAAACCAACCGTCTGAACGAAGCCGCAGAGCTGTTGGAGAAAGCCTTGTCGCTGTCGCCAGAAGATGCCTTTGTTCTCGACAGCATGGGTTGGCTGCATTACCGCAAGGGAAATCTGGACAAGGCGAAGGACTTTCTGGAGCGGGCGTGGCGCATTCGTCAGGATCCCGAGATCGCCGCGCATCTGGGCGAGGTGCTGTGGGCAAAAGGTAATCGTGACGAAGCCTCCAGGCTTTGGAATGCCGCCTTGCAAAGCCACCCTAAAAATGAGGCTTTGCTGGAAATTCTGAAGAAATTCAAAAAATAACCTGTGATGATGCGGGGTTGTCTATTCGCCAATTTGGTCTTGTTTTTAGCCCCCTCTCCCTTGAGGGGAGAGGGTTGGGGAGAGGGTGAAATGCCAACATCACCACGTAATGCCTCACCCCCATCCCAACCTTCCACCCGCAAGGAGTACGCCGGTGGGTGCCCCGCTGCTACGCAGCGACCCTTCCGCAGCCCCCTCAAGTGGGAAGGGGTTTCTAACGGACAATCTCGGATGATGCGGCCCGTCTTGCCGACGATGTTCGGGCGATTGTCTTTGCGCTCGTTGATATGTGGCGCTTTGGTGCTGCTGTTTCTGCAAGCGTGTACGAGCATGCCGCCGCCTTCGATAAAATCGCAAGTGTTCGCCGTGCAGGGACGTTTCTCGGTTCAATATGGCGAGGAGTCGTTGTCCGGGTTGCTGAACTGGCAGGCGGCGCCGGATAGTGACGAGATTTTGCTGTCTTCGCCGCTTGGACAAGGGCTGGCCAGTATTACGCGTGATGCTGGCGGCGTTGCGTTGATGCGCCCCGGGCAAAAAACCATCACGGCCGAGAATGCCGAACAGCTAACAGAAACTGCACTGGGTTTTCGTCTGCCTTTGGAGGGATTGCGTTTCTGGATGCAGGGTAAACCGGATCCGGCGCGGGTGAGCCGCATAAAAAACAGCGAAACCGGCGAACTTGAACAAATTTCTCAGGATGGCTGGACGATAGATTATTTGCAATATCGCGAGTCACGCCCGCGCAAAATCAACGTCAAACGCGAAGATTTGCAAATCCGCTTGGTGGTTGACGAATGGTTGCAGTGAACACCTTGCAGGCATTCCCCGCGCCAGCCAAATTGAATCTGTTTTTGCATGTGGTCGGGCGGCGGGCAGACGGATACCATCTGCTGCAATCCGTGTTCCGGTTTATTGATTACGGCGACACGGTTTGGCTGGGGCTGCGCACGGATGGGGAGATTCACCGACTGGTCGCGTTAGCTGGCGTGCCGGAAGATCGGGACTTGACGGTGCGTGCCGCGCGTCTGCTCCAGCACGAAACCGGCTGCCGATACGGCGTGGATATCCGGCTGGATAAACGTTTGCCGCAAGGCGGCGGACTTGGCGGCGGCTCGTCCGATGCGGCCACTGTTTTGCTGGCACTGAACCGTTTGTGGGGTCTGAATCTGCCGCGTCAACGCTTGCAGGAAATTGCCTTGCAGCTAGGCGCAGACGTGCCGGTGTTTGTTTTCGGGCAAAATGCCTTTGCCGAAGGTGTCGGCGAAATACTCACGCCAATTAACCTGCAACCCGCGTGGTATGTGGTGTTGACCCCACTTGTGCAGGTGGCCACAGCAGCGGTTTTTGCTACGCCGGAATTGACACGCGACACGCATCCCATCAAAATAGCGGACTTTCTTGCGGGCGGTGGCCGCAATGACTTGCAACCGGTGGTGGTGAGAAGCCATTCTGAGGTGGCTCGTTATCTGGATTGGCTGGGTGGTTACGCTAGCCAGTTCGGCGGCAAAGCGCGTATGACAGGCTCTGGCGCGTGTGTGTTTCTGGATTTTTCCAATGAAGCGGATGCCCATCAGGTACTCGGTGATTTGCCCCGGGATATGCAAGGTTTTGTGGCGCACGGGTTGGACAGGCATCCCCTGTTTGATTTTGCGGGCTGAGAAGCAAGTAAGCAATTGAAGTATGTAATAGGGGAGTCGCCAAGTGGTAAGGCAACGGGTTTTGATCCCGTCATTCGTAGGTTCGATCCCTACCTCCCCTGCCAGATTTTGAAATAGCCGCGCCGGGTTCGT
>JAYUCZ010000201.1:0-8365 GCA_043740065.1 Thiobacillaceae bacterium
TTGGGCAGAGCTTTGCGCGTTATTGCTGTTTATTAAACAGCAATCGGCTCGACGCGCACGGTGCGACGACGCAATGCACCTTTGACTTCAAACTTGATAATGCCATGTACTTTGGCAAACAAGGTGTGATCCTTGCCCATGCCGACATTGTCGCCGGGGTGGTATTCGGTGCCGCGCTGGCGAACGATGATGTTGCCAGGAATGGCTTCCTGACCACCGTAGAGCTTAACGCCCAGTCGTTTTGATTCTGAGTCGCGGCCGTTACGTGAACTGCCGCCTGCTTTTTTGTGTGCCATTTGTTATCCCCTAGCCTTAAGCTGAAATGCCGGAAATCTGCACTTCGGTGTAGTGCTGGCGATGTCCCTGGGTCTTGCGGTAGTGTTTGCGACGACGCATTTTGAAAATGCGTACCTTGTCGCCACGGCCATGAGACACCACGGTAGCCATGACTGCTGCACCGGACAACATGGGCGTACCCACTTTGATGTTGTCGCCATCAGCAACCATCAGTACGTCACCGAAGGTAATTTCGGTGCCGACATCGGCTTCCAGCTTTTCTATTTTGAATTTGTCGCCCGAGGCTACGCGATATTGCTTGCCACCGGTTTTAATGACCGCATACATCATGGTCTCCAGCACTGTTTCGGAAAGGCCGGAATTGTAATCAATAGTGCGGTCAAGGTCAATCTGTTTAAGTGGCTCGGCTAAAATCAGCCTGCCCCCCAGCCACAAGAGCCCGCATTTTACCGATTCTGCTAAGATTGCGGCCTTTCTTGCACCTGATCTGACCGTGTCTTTCGAATCCCTGCAAACCTTTCTGGCTGACGACATGCGCGAAGTGGATCGCGTGATCCGCAACAGCCTGCATTCCGATGTCGCGCTGGTTCGCCAGGTTTCCGAATACATCATCAACAGCGGCGGCAAGCGCTTGCGCCCGGTGCTGGTGCTGCTTTCCGCCGGTGCGCACGGCTATCAGGGCAAGGCACATTTTGAGCTGGCTGCGGTGGTGGAGTTTATCCACACCGCCACCCTGCTGCACGACGATGTGGTGGACGAATCCGAACTGCGGCGCGGCAAGGAAACCGCCAATGCGCTGTTTGGCAATGCGGCCAGCGTGCTGGTCGGCGATTTTCTCTATTCACGCGCCTTCCAGATGATGGTGGCGGTGGACAACATGCAAATCATGCGCATCTTGTCCGATGCCACCAACACCATCGCCGAAGGCGAAGTGCTGCAACTGCTGAATTGCCACGATGCGGACGTGGACGAAGAAAATTACTTGCGCGTGATTCGCTACAAAACCGCCAAGCTGTTTGAGGCAGCGGCGCGTTTAGGCTCAGTCATTGGTAATGGCACGCAGGAGCAACAGACCGCCATGGCGCAATACGGCATGCATCTGGGTACGGCATTCCAGTTGATTGACGACGTACTGGATTATTCGGGCAACTTTCTCGAAACCGGCAAAAACATCGGCGACGATCTGGCCGAAGGCAAACCCACCCTGCCGCTGCTGTATGCGATGAAACACGGCAACCCGGAACAAGCCGCCGCCATCCGCCATGCCATTGAAAACGGTGGGCTGACGGAATTTCAGACCGTGCTGCAAGCCATCCATGAAACCGGCGCACTGCAATACACCCGCGACCAGGCGCTGCGCGAAATTGATATCGCAAAAGCGGCTTTATCTGTGTTGCCGGGAAAAGAAGAAGATTCAAAACACCAGTCAGCTTTGATACAATTGGCGGACTTTGCGGTCAGCCGTAGTTTCTGACCGCAATTTTATTTGCGTTGCAATCTGTAAAACCAATCAAACATCGGGGTGTAGCTCAGTCTGGTAGAGCGCTACGTTCGGGACGTAGAGGCCGAAGGTTCGAATCCTTTCTCCCCGACCACTTTCCCACTGGAGAAAATCTAGGCCATCATCATGGGCAAAATTCTTTTTTTCGCCTTCGTTGGCCTGGTCATCTTCCTGCTGCTCAAAAAGAAATTGGGCAACCGCTCCCTGCCCGGCGACAAGCCTTCTTCCCCGCCGACGGTAGAAGACATGGTTAAATGCGCGCATTGCGGCGTTAACCTGCCGCGTTCCGAAGCAATTTTTTCCCAGGGAGAATTCTTCTGTACGCCGGAACATCATCAGCTAAAACAGAAATAGCCCCGCCAATAAACGCCACGGCGGGCAGTTATTTGGCAAGCATTTACCCGTCGCACTGGCGGTCGCTCGATTTTTTTAATTTATACCGCCTGGGCATCGCCGGGGTTTTTGCTGTTCTATCCCTGTTATCGCCGCAAGACTGGCCGCTCGGCCAGGATCATCCTTTCATTTTCCGCACCGCTGCATTTGCCTATCTGGTGGCCTCGGCACTATTTATTCTGGCCATACGCATGCGTCGGCCTGGTTTTCGACTCCAGTTATCCCTGCATATTTTTACCGATATTGTGCTGCTAACAGCACTGGCCAACGCCAGCGGCGGAATTGCCAGCGGCCTGGGGCTACTACTGCTGGTGCCGCTGGCCTCCGCAGGTCTGGTGGGACAGGGCAGGCTGGCTTTGCTGTATGCAGCGGTGGCCTCGATCGCCATGCTGGGCATGCATTCCCTGCGGGTGTTGCAATGGCAATCCCTGGCGCAGGATTATTTGCAAACCGCGCTGCTGTGCATGAGCTATTTTGCCGTGGCCTCACTGGCGCACATTCTGACGCGCCGGGTATTGTCATCCGAACTGGTCGCCCAGGAAAAAGCCCGCGAGCTGGCGCTGGTTAATCGCATTCATGCACTGGCCACCGGCGACTCGACCGATGGTGTTCTAGCAATAGACCAGACCGGCCAGGCTATTTATTGCAACCCGCAAGCAGACAAGTTGCTGGGGCATCCCAGAATCGTTCCTGGCATGGACATGGCCGAACTTACGCCCGACTTGCTTCTTCACATTGAGAGCTGGAAAAACCAGGCGGGCGCAGCCTCGGTATTGTTGCCAGACGGACGGGTGCGGGCGCGCTTTATTTCTCTGGACGACCCCGGACAAACTTTGGTGCTGCTGGAAGACCCGGCGCGCGCCGAAGCGCTGGCACAGCAAATCAAACTGGCGGCGTTGGGGCGGCTCACGCTCAATGTCGCACACGAAATCCGCAATCCGCTTTCAGCCATCAGCCACGCCGCGCAATTGCTGGATGAAGAGGCATCCCCGGCCTCCCCCATGGGCGGGCTGACAAAAATCATTCGAAACAATGTGTACCGCCTGGATCGCATGGTGCAGGACATCCTCACCCTAAACCGGCGCGACCGGCAATCTCAAGAAACGATAGAGCTAGCCGCATTCGTTAAAATCTGGCTGGAAGAATGGCGGCAAGCTGAAGAAATACCAGAAAACGCCGTCATTGTGGACATGGACAATCCGCTTTCGGTCAGCTTCTCATCTCAGCATCTCTATCAAATTCTATGGAATCTGGCCGGCAATGCCTGGCGCTATTGCAGCAAGCAGCCCGGCAGCATCCGGCTGTCCATGCAAACGGAAACCGGCATGGTCACGTTGGCAATCTGCGACGATGGTTCCGGCATAGACACCAACGGGCTGTCGCAACTATTTGAACCTTTTTACACGACGAGTCCGAAAGGCACCGGCCTGGGGCTTTACATCGCACGCGAACTGGCCAACGCCAACCAGGCCAGCCTGGCGTTTGCTGGCAACCAGCCAGGTGCCTGTTTCAAGCTGGCTATTCCGATACTATCCCGCACAGAATAAGGGTCTGTCCATGGATAAATTGAACAATTATGGGTGTGCTGGCGGGATGCGATGCAAGATGCCGGACGCGCAGCATGGCTTCTCCCTGCAAGCGGACGGCAGCGTAGCAGCGCGCCCGCCAGTGCAGCCAGAATGTTCAAGTTATCCATGGACAGACCCCAAATAGCCATGCACACCTCACCGCGCGTCCTGATTGTGGATGACGAACCTGACTTGCTGGCATTGATGGAGCTAACCCTGACCAAGATGGGGCTAGAAACCCGCACGGCAGAAAGCGTAGGCCGCGCGGTTGATTTGCTGAACAGCGAAAGCTTTAGTCTTTGCCTGACCGACATGCGCCTTGCCGACGGCAGCGGGCTGGATATCTTGCACCACATCAGCACCAATTTTCCTGCCACCCCGGTCGCCGTCATCACCGCGTATGGCAATACCCAGAACGCAATCGAGGCACTCAAGGCCGGGGCGTTTGACTATCTATCCAAACCGGTAGAGTTGGGGCAATTACGCGCGCTGGTCAAATCCGCACTAAAAATCCCGGACAAAAATACAGGCACTGCGGCCAGGGAAGCGGGTGAGCTGCTGGGCGACTCTGCGCCCATGCGCGACATCCGCGCACAAATCGGCAAGCTGGCGCAGACCCAGGCACCAGTTCATATCACCGGCGAATCGGGCAGTGGCAAGGAGCTGGCGGCACGCAGAATTCATGTGCAGGGGTCGAGAGCCGGGCAGCCATTTATCCCCGTCAACTGCGGCGCGATTCCAGAAACCCTGATGGAAAGCGAATTCTTCGGCTACCGCAAAGGCGCATTTACCGGCGCAAATGAAGACCGCAACGGCTTCTTCCAGGCCGCGCACGGCGGCACGCTGTTCCTCGACGAAGTGGCCGATCTGCCGCTGTCCATGCAGGTCAAACTGCTGCGTGCCATACAGGAAAAAAAGGTGCGCAAAGTCGGTGCCACCCAGGAAGAAAGCGTGGATGTGCGCATCATCAGCGCCACGCATCAGAAACTATCGCAGTTGGTGGAAGAGAAAAAGTTTCGCCAGGATTTGTATTACCGGCTGAATGTCATCGACCTCAACATGCCCAGCCTGCGCGACCGCCCGGACGATGTGCCGCTGCTGGCCAAAGCCCTGCTGGACAAGCTGGCCAACGGACGTGCTGCCTGCCTTTCCGGCGATGCGCTCAGGCTGCTCAAGACCTACGCCTTTCCCGGCAACGTGCGCGAACTGGAAAATATTCTGGAGCGCGCCCTGGCCATGGCTGACGAACACACCATCCAGGCCAGCGATCTCAACCTGTCTCCCGAGCCTGGGTTTTCTCCGCCCCCCACAGCAGGCGGTGTGCCGGGAAACTTGCAGGATTATCTGGACAGGGTGGAACGCGAAGTGCTGGTCAAGGCGCTGGAACAAACCCGCTACAACAAGACCGCCGCCGCCCGGCTATTGGGTGTGACGTTCCGCTCACTGCGCTACCGGCTGGAACGGCTGGGGATAGAGTAACCCTTCACTTAACCAGACCGGGATTTCAACTGCTTGCCCTGCGCCCGGCTTGCGGATATGTTTGTTGCATGAACATTGCCGAATTATCCGAATCCGATTTCCATGCCCGCCTCTCGACATCAGGCGGCATCAGCCTGGTTATATTTTCGGGACCAAACTGTGGCGCGTGCAAGCGGCTGGAGAAGCATCTGCCACACTGGCTATCCGGGAAGATTCAGCACTTGTATAAAGTTGATGTCCAGCGCAGCACGGCATTGGCGCATGCTTACGAGGTATTCCATCTGCCGGGTTTGTTCGTGTTTGTAAACGGCCATTACCATGCTCCCTTGCAAGCAGAAGCAGCCCCTGCCGCGATGCAAAATGCGCTGGAAAAACTGTTGAACGAACCCGCACACGAGGAACCCTGATGAAGCCGGATGCACCCATGAAACTGGACACAGCAGGCTGGCTGAACCGGGCAAAACAGCAACCCTCACCTAACTGCGATGCGCGGCCAGACGACGAGCTGCCTTCGCTGGTTGTCATCCACAACATCAGCCTGCCACCGGGCGAGTTTTCTGGTCATGCGGTCGAACAACTGTTTACCAACCAGCTTGATTGGGATGCCCATCCTTACTATCAGGAGATACGCGGCCTGCAAGTGTCCACGCATTTTTTTATCCGCCGCGATGGCGAGCTGATCCAGTTTGTGCCATGCACCCAGCGCGCCTGGCACGCTGGTGTTTCACAATGGCAGGGGCGCGACAAATGCAATGATTTCTCCATTGGCATTGAACTGGAAGGCGCTGATGAGCAGCCTTTCGCCAATGCGCAATATGCGTGCCTGACCACCTTGCTGGCTGCATTGCAAACCACCTATCCAATACAGGCCATTACCGGGCATAGCAATATCGCGCCTGGCCGCAAAACCGATCCGGGGCCATGTTTTAACTGGACCCGCATCACCCAAGTTAGCCCCTAAGACGAGCGGTTCTCGTCTTTAATCAAACACCACAGTCTTGTTGGCATACACCAGCACACGGTTGTCGATGTGCCACTTTACTGCGCGCGAGAGCACGATTTTTTCCAGGTCTGCGCCCTTGTGGATCAAGTCTTCCAGGGAGTCGCGGTGCGAAATGCGCGCCACGTCCTGCTCGATGATGGGGCCGTCGTCGAGGGTTTCTGTTACATAGTGCGAGGTTGCGCCGATCAGTTTCACGCCGCGTTCAAACGCCCGGTGATAGGGTTTTGCGCCGTGAAACGCGGGCAAGAATGAATGATGGATATTGATGATGCTGTTTTCAAAATGCCGGATGAAATTCGGGCTTAGCACCTGCATGTAGCGCGCCAGCACAATGAAATCGATTTGCTCGCGGTGCATGATCGCTTGCTGGGTTTTTTCCGCCTCGCTCTTGGCATCCTTTTGCACGGCAATTTGCTGGAAGGGGATTTTGTAGGTCTCGGCCAGCCAGCGGGTGTCTTCGTGGTTGCTGAGAATAATGGGGATTTCGCAGTGCAGCTCGCCGCTCTGGTAGCGGTACAGCAAATCCGCCAGGCAGTGGTCAAACCTGGATACGAAAATCGCCATACGTGGCTTGTACGCCGATTTCGCCAGTTTCCAGGCCATCTGATACTGCGTGGCAATCGGCGCAAAAGCCGCCGCAAAATCTTCCAGCGGCAAGGCAAAATCCGCCATCTCCCATTCCACCCGCATCAGGAACAACTTTAGTTCAGCGTCCTGGTGCTGATCGGCGTGCAGGATATTGGCGTTATAAGTCAGCAAGAAATTGGCAATCGCCGCCACCAGACCTTTCTGGTCTGGGCAGGAGATGAGCAGGACAGCAGAATTTTTCATGGCGGGCAAGCGATCTGATCAGCCAGCATGATAGCCGCCAAACCACGATTGCGGCATGGCTTTCAAGAAGCGCTGTCCATAGCGTTCGCTCAGCCACATCCATGGCGAATTTTTGCGCACGGCAAGCCCGATTGCCATAGCAAAGACATGGCAAATCAGGATTTCAGCTTTTACTGAATAAAACGCGCTTAAACGCCTGCACGGCTATTTCCCCGCCCCAACCCGCACGCTCACGTTGACCTGGTGATTTTTTATACGCCATTCCAACCAATCACGTTGATTTCATTTGATTTCTTCAAGCCGCCATTCATGCGGCTTTTAGGCGGATTAGTTTTTTTGAAAAATTACATTGACACATTTCTTTCACACACTAGAATTTGTATCCGGATTCCGTACAAACCACTATATGTTGTGAATAACCTTGTGGATAAGCTCTGAATAGTTGTTGAACAAAAATCAAACGCCATGGCCTCCCGCGCTGGAGGCAAACACCAAAGGAGAGGACATGTTGCAAACCGCCACCGAAACCACCATCCCCACGCACCCCGTCATGAGCGATAACCCGCCCCCGGTTGCCGACAGCCCCTACGCCGACTACAAAATCATCCGCCGCAACGGTGCGGTAGTGGGCTTTGAACCGTCCAAAATCGCCATTGCCCTGACCAAAGCCTTTATCGCCGTGCAGGGCGGCCAGGCTGCGGCATCCGCGCGCATCCGCGAGCTGGTCGAGACGCTCACCCAGCAGGTGGTGGCTGCGCTGGTGCGCCGCCAGCCCGCAGGCGGCACTTTCCATATTGAAGACATTCAGGATCAGGTAGAACTGTCCTTAATGCGTTCCGGCGAGCACGAAGTCGCCCGTTCTTATGTGCTGTACCGCGAAAAACGCAACGCCGAACGCGCCGCGCAAAAGGCCGCACAAAAAGCTGCCGGTGTTGCCGACCAGACCATCCACGTCATCGAGGACGGCCAGAAAAAACCGCTCGATCTGGCGCGCCTGTCGGCCATTATTACTGCCGCATGCGCAGGTCTGGGCGATGAAGTGAGCGCCGAGCCGATCATGCAAACGGTAATGCGCGACATCTACGACGGCGTGTCCATTGAAGAAGTCGAGAAGGCGCTGATTCTCGCCGCCCGCGCCGGTATCGAGCGCGACCCCGGCTATAACTTTGTCACCGCACGTTTGCTGCTCAACTCGATCCGCCATGAAGTGGTCGGCCACGCCGTATCGCCGGAGCAAATGGCCGAGGAGTATCCCGCTTACTTCAATAGCTACATTAAAAAAGGCATCGAGGC
>JAYUCZ010000202.1:0-3522 GCA_043740065.1 Thiobacillaceae bacterium
AGCTGCAACTGGAAGCGCGCACCAACGAGGCCGATCAAGCCAAGCAGCAGGCGGCAATGGCGCAGCAAACCGTCGAGCAGAAAAACGCCGAGCTGGCTGGCAAGACTGCTGAAGCCGATACGGCGCGCCAACAGGCTGCCAATGCACAAGCCAGCGCCCAGCAGGACAAGGCCAGCCTGGCCGCATTGCAAGCCCAGATGGATGAACTGCACGCCAAGAAAACTGCGCGTGGCATGGTGATTACGCTGGGCGATGTGCTGTTCGATACCGGCAAGGCCAAGCTCAAATCGGGTGGCGAGCGCGACGTGCAAAGGCTGGCCGATTTCATGCAGCGTTATCCGGAACGCAAGGTTTTGATTGAGGGCTACACCGACAGTACCGGTAGCAGCAGCTACAACCAGACCCTGTCCGAAGAACGCGCCAGCGCCGTGAGCAACGCGCTGACCAATCTCGGCGTCAGTGCTGATCGCGTATCGACCAAAGGCTATGGCAAAGCGTATCCCGTCGCGAGCAACAACAACGTTGCAGGGCGTCAGCTCAATCGTCGAGTGGAAATCGTGCTGTCCGACGAAAACGGTAACACCACCCCGCGCTGATTGCGCAAGCGTGCATCCCCGCTAATCCAATTCAGTGGTCACGCAGGATGCACTTCGATCAATAACCCGAGGAGATAAATAATGTTGGGAACAATATTGCTGGTCATCGTAATCCTGATGCTGATTGGTGCATTTCCAAGCTGGCCCCACAGCAAGGGCTGGGGCTATGGTCCGAGCGGTGGCTTGGGTTTGGTGCTGATTATCCTGGTCATCCTGCTGTTGCTTGGACGGATATAGGCTGTGATGTGAAATTTGCCGCAAGGCAAGTGCGGCTCGCGAAACGCAATGTTGCCTGCGTGAGCCAATTTGTTTATTTAAATTAATCCGGAGTGTCTATCATGAAAATATCTAAAATTCTTACCGCGTTTTTTCTGGGCGTAGCCCTGTTGTCCGCTGCGGGTTGCGCGTCTACCCGTACCCAGGAAAGCACGGGTGGCTACATTGACGACAGCGTGATTACTACCAAAGTAAAAGCGGCCATTTTCAAGGAACCTACGCTTAAATCCACTGAAATCAACGTGGAAACCTTCAAGGGTACTGTGCAATTGGGTGGCTTCGTGAATTCACAGGCTGACATCAATCGCGCGGTGGAAGTGACCCGTAAAGTCGAGGGCGTGCGTGCAGTCAAGAATGACATGCGTCTGAAGTAAGCAGCATAGCTGCACGACGCTGCGGCCGGATTCGACCGCAGCGCCCAGGCCGTGACCAGGCGGCGATTTGATCCGGCCTGATTTTAATGAGAGACGAGGAGAATAATAATGCCCCTGATTAATCTGGTAATTGTACTGGTGGTTGTCGGCGTCGTACTTTGGCTGATTAACACCTATATTCCGATGGAAGCTACTATCAAGAAAATTTTGAACGTGGTGGTGATTATCGCGGTCATTCTTTGGCTGCTGAGTGCTTTTGGTGTGCTGGGTTCGTTATCCGGCGTGCGTATTTAGTCAGGCTTCAATGTAATCGGGATTGCGTCATGCAGCGTGATCGATTGGTTTACCTGCACGTACGCGATTTTTCCTAATTTAAAGAAAGGAATCGTATGAAACTGCACACAAAATTGGCTATTGGCCTGATGGCTTCTGTATTGTCTGCCGGTGTTGCCAGTGCTGCCCATCATGACGCCATGGTGAAAGGTCACGACGGCATGGACTGCGACAACATGGGCATGATGCACGGCAAGATGATGGATCCAACGGCGATGGCCACCCGGCATCTGGCTGAACTGAAAGCCGATCTCAAAATCACCAAGGATCAGGAATCCGCCTGGCAGACCTTTTCAGACAAAGTGAACGCACAGGCCAAAGACATGGTGGCGATGCGCGACAAGATGAAAATGAATCAGCAAAAAATGCCGATGACCGCACCGGACCGCATGGAAATGATGTCGGGCATGATGAAAAACCGGGCAGAAATGATGGGGAATATGGCGGACGCCGTAAAAACCTTCTACGCCACGCTCACGCCGGAACAAAAAGCCAAGTTCGACAAAATGCACATGAAACACATGCAATCGGCTGGCGGCATGAAATAGCGGGGTTCAATTCGCCCATGCAGGTGGGTGAATTGCCGCGACATGAAGACCCGTAAAAATAATTTATTTGCGAGGGTGCGATGTCAAGAACGACCGAATTAATGGCAGTGCCGGGTGTGGTGGCCGCCGGGATGTATTCCAGAAAAGGCTTGATGGAACAGTTTGAAGGTGATTTGCCCGACGCTGAGGCGGTCGGTCTGGTGAATTTGTGTTCGGCGATTACGCTCATCATGGAAATGCAGGGGCGGTTGCTGGAGCGCATCGCAGGTCAATCCGGCTGGAATGGCCGCTGCGCCTGGATGATGTGGGGGCCGGAAAAGACGATTGTCTCGGTTCGCGACACGGTGTGCGTGGCGCAGGCCGGACATACCTCGCTCAACCAGCTGATTCAGGCCATGCAGGTGTCGGCTGAGGTTGAACTGTTCAAACCTGCTGAGGAAGGAGAATCACATGGCAGCACTGAATGATTTGATGACGCTACCCGGCGTGTATGGGGTAATCGAGTTTTCGGACAAGGGCGAACTGGGTGAGATGCAGGGCGAACTGGCGCGGGATTTCGCCGAGATTGCCGCGCAAATGTGTGCCGCCAACATGGCGATCTACCGCATGCAGGCGACCGGCTGGACCAAGTCAACCGGCCAGCAGGGCTTTTTGCCCGAGCGCGGCTTTGCTTTCATTACCCTCGATCACGTGATGATGGGCATGAACGGGCAGGCGGTGCTGGCGCACAGCAAGGACTTCGATTACGACGCAGCGTATCGGCGTTTCAATGCAGCGGCGTAAGCGTTGGCAGCCAAAGGAGAACTCCTCATGACCGATCTGACAAGCCTGTTGGCGCTCAAGGGCGTAGTCGCCGCGCTGCGTTTTTACGACGACGGCACGCTGGCAGAAGCGGAAGGCCAGCTGGAACAGATTGATGTGAATCTGGCGGCCGAATTGTGCTACGAAAATGGCCGTATCCTGCATCAAAACAGCGATATTTTCATGACGCTTTCGGGTGCTTCGGGCTGGCCGCCGCAAGGCTGGATGATGCTGGGCGATGCGCTGTCGGTGTGTGCAATTGCCGAGGTGGCGTGCTTTGTGCGCAATGGCGAAGTGTCGTTTAACGATGTATTTCAGGTCTTGACCGAAATTTCAAAAAAGTAGGCTCGCGGTCTGGCCGCACATTTTATTATCCCAAATCAGGAGGCAACATCATGTCTAAACAAGCCGCTCTTAGCGATGTCAAAACACTGCGCCAACGTGCCCGCCAACACATTGAGGAAGGCGCCGTTACGCAGGGTTACAGCGCAGACCGCACCACCGTGCTGAAGCTGCTGAATGACTCGCTGGCGACCGAAATCGTCTGCGTGCTGCGCTATCGCCGCCATCATTTCATGGCCAAAGGCATCGCTT
>JAYUCZ010000203.1:0-8302 GCA_043740065.1 Thiobacillaceae bacterium
GAATATTGCTTTGCTGCAGGGTAATTGGACAAAAAATGATATTACTTTTAACGCGTTGTTAGACCATCGAAAATCTCCCATTTTATATGGTGAAACTGGCCTGCAAGCCTACCAAGCTAATCCTTTGTCAGTAGATGGATTGCGAAAAGTACTAAGTAATCAACAGCTTTATTCCATCATTAAAAATATTACAGCAGAAACCGATACCGCGCTGCTAGGCGCGACCAAACAAATTACGCCCAAGTGGCAAGTTGGTGGAGATGTACGCTTAAACCGTACGCAAGGCACGCAAGGCGTTGATTTAAGCCCTACAGGCCTTAATCTTCCTGGAGGGCTATTGTTTGCTGCAACACCAAATACAGGCATTGCCTATACATATTCGCTGCAAGCCATTGGTACAAACGTACTATTTGAGGATGACACCTCGGTTATTAATACTAGTTTTGTTGATGACCCACATTATTATGCACAAATATTAGGGCTCACCAATGTGGCGACTTTCCGCACCAAATGGCATGTGACCAGCTCGCTTAACTTTTATAATCAAAAAGGTGATGCTAGCCAATTAGATCAGAAAACCTTTAAAATAGCACCTACTGCAAGAATCTCTTATCAGCTGCTTGATAATGGCTTGCTAGAAGCTGAGTTGGGCTTTGAAAAATCGTATCAAAATGATAATACCAATCAAAAAATTAGGTCAATGCGAGAGTCAATATTTGTTGGATACCGATGGGATTTTTAAACAGCGAACGTGAACTCACGGCTGATAATTTAGTTGGTGTTCGTGGTGAAAGATTGTTGTTTGAGAAGCTTAATTTTAAGTGTTCAAACGGTACGGTACTGTATTTGCAAGGCGCAAACGGCACTGGCAAAACAACGCTACTGCGCACACTTTGCGGACTTTCTAAGCCATACGCGGGCAGTATTAACTGGTGTGGTGAAAATATCAATTCTCTTGCCGAAGAGTATTACAAGCATGTGTTATATATTGGCCATTTGCCTGGCATTAAAGAAGATTTAACTGCGTTAGAAAACTTGCAATTTTCAATGGCCTTATCTGGCACACCTTTTCATTTGCTGCAAGCAACAGAAGTACTTAAAATGCTAGGTTTAGCGCGCGGGTTGAATTTACCCACACGTATGTTGTCACAAGGTCAGAAGCGGCGTGTAGCGTTAGCGCGTTTGTGGTTGCAAGATTCGCCTTTGTGGGTGCTAGATGAGCCATTTACCGCTTTGGATGTAGCTGCAACCGAATTGCTGAAGCAAAAAATTGAAACATTTGCCAATGCTGGCGGCATGGTGATAATGACCACACATCAAGAAGTCATCATTGATGCACCAAACTTTATACAATTGCGGCTAGATTCTTAAAAATATTAATAAATGTATAAAGAATTAGGCACATTTTCTGTATTGTATCGCGTGTTAGCGCGCGATATTCGGGTGGCATTGCGTCGCCAGTCTGACGTAGCAGCGGTGTTTTTCTTTTTTATTATTGCGGCGAGTTTGTTTCCGCTGGGCTCGGGCGCAGACCCAAAGCTACTTAAAGCGATGGCGCCAACCGTGTTGTGGGTAACTGCGCTGCTGTCTTGCATGTTATCGCTATCGCGCATGTATGCGAGTGACCACGCTGACGGTACTTTAGAGCAAATTATGCTGTCGAATCAACCGACTGTGCTGATTGTGCTGATGAAAATTTTAGCACATTGGCTGCTGTCAGGCTTGCCTTTGGTGCTGGTTGCGCCTTTAATTGGCGTGCAATTTAATTTAAGCGGTGCAGAGCTGCAAACGCTGGCTTTGTCTTTATTGATGGGGACATTGGCGCTGAGTTTGATTGGCAGTATTGGTGCGGCACTTACATTAGGGATACGCGGTACAGGCGTGTTGATTGCGATTCTGGTGTTACCGCTGTATATTCCCGTGCTGGTATTTGGCGCAGGTGCGGTAAACGCAGTTTCTATTGGCATGAGCGCAAATGGTGCGCTTTCATTGCTCGGGGCTGTACTGGCAATGGCGCTAGTATTTTCACCGCTGGCGTCAGCCGCGGCTTTGCGCATTGCGTTAGAATAAGCTTGCGATATATTTTGAAATATGGCGAATGAAATATCACGAATGAAAAATATAGATATAAAATCCGATATGCAAACATCAAAGTTTAATTGGCTTCAATACGCGTCGCCAAAAACTTTTTATCCGCTGGCAGGTAAGCTTATTCCATGGTGCGTGGCGGGTGCGGCCATTTTGATTGCATACGGCTTGTATCTTGGCTTATTCGTCGCACCGACTGATTTTCAGCAAGGTGAGGGCTATCGTATTATTTTTGTGCACGTGCCTGCAGCGTGGTTTTCGATGTTTTTATATTTGTTAATGGCTATGTATGCAGGCTTGGGCATTGTGCTCAATGCGCGACTATCGTACATGATGGCAACTGCAATTGCGCCTACTGGCGCGATGTTTACGCTAGTGGCCTTGGTGACAGGTTCGCTTTGGGGCAAGCCGATGTGGGGCGCGTGGTGGGTGTGGGATGCACGTCTGACCTCCACGCTCATCCTGTTCTTTCTCTATATCGGCTTCATGGCGCTGCAATCGGCAATCGACGACCCGCGCCGCGCCGACCGCGCCGGTGCGCTGCTCAATCTGGTCGGCGTAATCAACGTGCCGATTATTTACTTCTCGGTCAACTGGTGGAACACCCTGCATCAGGGCTCCTCGGTCAGCCTCACCCGTGCGCCGTCGATGGCCATAATCATGCTGTGGGGCATGTTGCTGATGGCGCTCGCCGCCTGGATGTACAGCATCGCGGTGACGCTGGTTCGCGCCCGTTCCTTGATTCTCGAACGCGAACGGCAAACCGAATGGGTGCGCAATCTGCTGGAGAACAAACCATGATGTGGCAAAGCTGGGAAGCTTTCTGGTCTATGGGTGGCTATGGCCTTTATGTATGGGGCTCATACGGCATGATGCTCGCCTGCATCGTGGGCGAGATCTGGCTGTTGCGCCGCCATAGCCAGCAAGTCTGGCAACACCTCAAACGCATGAAAGCCTGGGTCTTGAACCCGGAAGGAGAAGCACAATGAAGCCACGTCACAAAAAACTCGCCCTGATCACGCTGGTCGTCGCCGCCATTGGGGTTGCGGTGGCGCTGGTGCTCAATGCCTTCAACAGCAATCTGGTGTTCTTTTTCTCGCCTTCGCAGATCGCCAATGGCGAAGCGCCGACCAGCCGCGCCTTCCGCATCGGCGGGCTGGTCGAGGCGGGCAGCATCAAGCGGCAGGGGGATGGCCTGACCGTATCCTTCGCCGTCACCGACACCGCCAAGACCATTCCGGTGAGCTATACCGGCATCCTGCCCGACCTGTTCAAAGAGGGTAAAGGCGTGGTCGCCGAAGGCCGTCTGGGCAGCGATGGCCGCTTCACCGCCACCCAGGTGCTGGCCAAGCACGACGAGAACTACATGCCGCCGGAAGCAGCGCACGCGCTGGAGCAGGCGGCAAAAGCCCAGAAAACGGTGGTTCAGTAAGGTTCAGTAACACAACATCGCGGATGCCGAAGCGGTTTAGACCGGCATCTTTCCAGGCAGCAAAGAAGGAGTTAAGCATGATCCCAGAACTTGGCCATTTCGCCGTCATTATGGCGTTGCTGTTGGCGCTCACCCAGGCCATCCTGCCGCTCTATGGCGCGCAGCGCGGCAACCTCACGCTGATGGCGGTGGCGCGGCCCGCCGCGCTTGGGCAGTTCGTGTTCGCCGCCCTCGCCTTCGCCTGTCTGGCTTATTCCTTCCTTACCAACGATTTCTCGGTGCTGAACGTGGCGAAGAACTCGTACTCGCAATTGCCCGAGTTCTATCGCATCACCGCCACCTGGGGCTCGCACGAAGGCTCGCTGCTGATGTGGGTGCTGATTCTCGCATTCTGGAGCGCGGCGGTGGCGGTGTTCTCGCGCCACTTGCCGGAAGACATGGCGGCGCGCGTGCTCGGCGTGATGGGGCTGATTGCCGTCGGATTTCTGAGCTTTCTGCTCATCACTTCCAACCCGTTCGAGCGTCTGCTGCCCGCCGCCATGGACGGCAGCGACCTGAATCCGCTGCTGCAGGACTGGGGCATGATCATCCATCCGCCGATGCTCTACATGGGCTATGTCGGTTTCTCGGTAGCCTTCGCTTTCGCCATCGCCGCGCTGCTGTCGGGCAAGATGGATGTGGCCTGGGCACGCTGGTCGCGACCGTGGACCACGGTGGCCTGGGCCTTCCTCACTCTCGGCACTGTGCTGGGAAGCTGGTGGGCGTATCGCGAACTGGGCTGGGGCGGCTGGTGGTTCTGGGACCCGACCGAAAACGCCTCGTTCATGCCCTGGATCGCCGGCACCGCGCTGATCCACTCGCTGGCCGCCACCGAGAAACGCGGCGCTTTTAAAGCCTGGACGGTGCTGCTGGCGCTGACCGCGTTTTCGCTGTCGCTGCTGGGTACCTTCCTGGTGCGCTCTGGCGTGCTGTCGTCGGTGCATGCCTTTGCCACCGATCCGGGTCGTGGCGCTTTCATTCTCGGTTTCCTCGTGGTGGTGATCGGCGGCTCGCTGGTGCTGTACGCTTGGCGTGCGCCGAAGATGATTACCGGCAGCAATTTCACCTGGTTCTCGCGCGAGTCGCTGCTGCTCGCCAACAACGTCATCCTGATGGCCGCGCTGGGGTCGGTGCTGCTCGGCACGCTGTATCCGCTGTTCATGGATGCGCTGGGGATGGGCAAGATTTCCGTCGGCCCGCCTTACTTCAACGCGGTGTTCGTGCCGCTGATGGCACCGGCGCTGTTCCTGATGGGGGTGGGGCCATTGGCGCGCTGGAAGGAGACCAGCCTGCCGGACATGGTGACGCGGCTGAAGTGGGCGCTGGGGGTGGCGCTGGCCACCGGCCTGCTGCTGCCACTCACGCTCGACGGCTTCAATGCCTGGGCGAGTCTGGGCTTCTTTCTCGCGACCTGGATCGCCTTGGCGGTGCTGATTGGCTTCAAGGATCGCCTCAAGCAGGGTCAAGGCGGCGTGCTGCGCAAGCTATCAGCGCTGCCACGCGGTTTCTGGGGCATGCAACTGGCGCACCTGGGGATGGCGATCGGGGTCGCCGGTATTGCCGTGGTGGCCAACTACCAGCAGGAGCGCGACGTGCGCATGGAAGTAAACAGCTACGCCGAACTGGCCGGCTATACCTTCACCTTCCGTGGCACCACCGAACACGATGGTGCCAATTATCGTGCCGCCCGCGGCACCATCGAGGTCAGCCAGAACGGCAAACAGATCGCCACGCTGCACCCGGAAAAACGCATTTACAACGCCGGCGGCATGGCGATGACCGAGGCTGCGGTGCATCCAAATATCTTCCGCGATATTTACGTCGCCATGGGCGAACAACTCGACGACCAGGGTGCCTGGACGGTGCGGCTGTTCTACAAACCGTTCATCAACTGGCTGTGGCTTGGCGCGCTGTTCATGGTGGTGGGCGGCTTCCTTGCGGCATCCGACAAGCGCTACCGGATTGCGGTGAAGCACAGCGAGTTGCCGAAAAATCTCGCGGTGGCCGGGGTCTGAATCATGAAACGCTGGTTACCGCTCGTCCTCTTCCTCGCCCTGGTAGGCTTTTTTGCCAAGGGACTCTTCCTCAACCCGCGCGAGGTGCCGTCGCCCTTCATCGGTCGCCAGGCACCGGCCTTCACCCTGCCGCTGGTGGGTAACGCGAACGCCAGCTTCAGCCCGGCAGAGATGAAAGGCAAGGTCTGGCTGCTCAACGTCTGGGCACCCTGGTGCGTGTCGTGCCGCCAGGAACACGGCTTCCTGATGCAGTTGACGCAGGCCGGCACGATACCCATCGTCGGCCTCAACTGGAAGGACAAGGATCGCGAAGCCGAGCAACTGCTGGCGCGGATGGGGAATCCCTACGTCGCGGTGCCGGAAGACATCGACGGCCGCGTCAGCATCGACTACGGTGTCACCGGCTCGCCGGAAACCTACATGATCGACAAACAAGGCATCGTGCGCTTGAAACACATCGGCCCGATCAATCCGGACGTGTGGAAAAACAAATTCGAGCCGAAACTGAAGGAGTTGGGCACATGACGTTTCCCCACATCAAACAGGTTCTGTTGACAGCGCTGCTGGCGGTGTCGCTGCCCGCCCTGGCGGAGATTTCGGCCGCAAACCCGAAAAAGGCGCAGCCCCTCGCCGAAGACCCGGTGATCGAGGTGCGCCTGGTCACGCTGGCGGCAGAGTTGCGTTGCGTGGTTTGCCAGAATGAAACCATCGCCCACTCGCCCGCCGAGCTGGCGGTGGACATGCGCCGGGACATCCGCGCGCAGATGAAAGCCGGCAAGAACGATAAAGAGATTATCGATTACCTCCTCGTGCGCTATGGCGACTTCGTGCTGTACCGACCGCCGTTCAAACCCGTCACCTATCTGCTCTGGCTTGGCCCCGTGCTGTTTCTGGGTATCGGCAGCGCGGCCTGGGTGATGGCGCTGCGCCGACGCCGCGCCATGCAAAACACACCGCCGGACGAGAACAAGCTCGCCGCTGCTGCCAAACTTTTAGCCGCCCAACCTTTGGAAGAAAACAAATGAATCCATTCTGGACTGTCAGCCTGTTCTGGGGCGTCACCGTCGTTTGCGTCCTCATCGCCCTGGCCTTTGTGTTGCCGGCACTGTTGCGCACGCGGGCAGGCACAACCAAGGCCGGTCGGCGCGAGGTCAATATCGCGGTCTATCAGGATCAGATGAAGGAAATCGAAGCTGAACGCGCCAACGGTCTATTTTCCGAAGCGCAATTTCAAACCGCCAAACAAGAACTGGAAGCCCGTTTGGCGGACGATGCCCTGAGCCAGGACGATGCGCCCGAACCCGCCCGTGTCAGCAGCCGCAGGCTTGGCTATACCCTCGCCGCCGTCTTGCCCGCAGCCGCATTCGGCCTGTATTTTCTGCTCGGCAACCCCGCCGCGCTGATCACCGTCGCCAACGCGCAATCCAACTCGGCGCAACCCGCGTCAGCGCATCCCGCCGCAACAGGCGCGGGAGGCGAACATGACATCATGAAGCTGATCCAGCAAGTCGAAGCAAAAACCAAAACCAATCCCAATGATGGTGAAGCCTGGGCGATTCTGGCCAAAGCTTACGCTGCCGTCGGGCACTGGCCGGAAGCGCTGCACGCCTATGAAAAGGCCATCAAACTGCAACCCGAAAAACCATCAGTAATGAGCGGTTACGCCGAAGCCTTGGCCATTTCCAACAACCGCGTACTCAAAGGCAAGCCCACGGAACTGGTGCTGCAAGCGCTGGAGAAAGACCCGGATGACCTCAAGGCACTGGAACTGGCGGGGGTCAGCGCGTTCCAGGAACAAGGCTACGCCAAGGCGGCCTTTTACATGAAGCGGCTGCATAAGCTGTTGCCGCCAGAGTCACCTTACGCCCAGGATATTCTGGCCGCGCAGAAAGAGGCCGAACGCCTGGTACACAAAAGCTCGACCGGCCTGGACAGCCTGAACAATCCGCCGCCCGCCGAAAACCGCGCAGCCCCGAGTACTGCCGCCGCCAAGAGCAGCGCCAACATCAGCGGCCACATCGACATCGCGCCGGCGCTCAAGTCCAAGATTACCGACAAGGATGTGTTGTTCCTGTTTGCAAAACCCGGGCAAAGCGGCCCGCCGGTGGCGGCCATCCGTGGCAACGTCGGCAAATTCCCGGTGGAATTCGAACTGAACGACTCCATGGCGATGAACCCAGACAACAAGCTGAGTGTACATAAAGAAGTCACCCTGACCGCACGCATCTCGCGGACGGGCGTAGCCAAAGCGCAAAGCGGCGATCTGGAAGGCACGCTGGCGACAGTCAAAGTGGGTGCCAAGGGGGTTAAACTGGTGATTAATACCGTCAGACCTTAGCGTTTTTAGCCCCCTCTCCCTTGAGGGGAGAGGGTTTGGAAGAGGGTGAAATGCTGAAATCACCACCAGTTTTCAAAAAAACGCGCATAAACCGTTTCGTTGTAGGAGCAGGCTTGCCTGCGATAACAATAAGTTCGCAGGCAAGCCTGCTCCTACAATCATGTCGTTTCTTTCGCGAATTGGAATAACGAACAATCCCGGTTTACTTGGCTACCGGTTTCTTCTTCCTGGCAGGCTTCTTTTCCTGCTCTGTTGCAGGCTTGATCGCCTGCTCTTTTTCCACCAGCGTGAAATCAATCTTGCTGGTTTCAATATCCGCCCGCACCACTTTCACTGTGACGCGGTCGCCCAGGCGGAAACGCTTGCCGGTGCGCTCGCCGATCAGCCAGT
>JAYUCZ010000204.1:0-3495 GCA_043740065.1 Thiobacillaceae bacterium
AAAGTCGTCATACACGGTAATGCCATGCACCACGCCCTTGATTTCCATGCGGCGCTTCACGTTCTTGAACTGCGCCAACGCCTCGCAGGCCACCGCAGACGAAACCCCGGCATGGCGTGCCGCAGCAATTGCCGCCAGCGCGTTGTCGCGGTTGTGCGCGCCCAGCAGTTCCCAGGTCACGCGCCCTTGTTTTTTGTCGTCCAGCAGTACCTCAAAATCACTGTCGCCGCCTTTGGCCGTCCAGCCGCTTTTGTTCCCCTCGCCCAGCGGGAGAGACCGCCCTGATTCCCCTCTCCCCTCGTGGGAGAGGGGTAGGGGAGAGGGGGAAATGCCGAAAGTCTCAACCGGCGACCAACACCCCCTCCGCACTACCCGATCCAGACTTGCTTCGCCCGCGTTGGCAACAATCAGCCCATTGCCCGGCACGCTGCGCACCAGATGATGAAATTGCGTTTCGATGGCCGCAAGGTCAGCAAAAATATCCGCGTGATCGAACTCCAGATTATTCAGCACGGCGGTGCGCGGACGGTAATGCACAAACTTGGAACGCTTGTCGAAAAAAGCCGTGTCGTACTCGTCGGCTTCGATGACGAAAAACGGCGTTTCGCCCAGCCGCGCCGACACGCTGAAATTGGCCGGCACGCCGCCGATCAGAAAGCCCGGCTTCATGCCCGCGTATTCCAGTATCCACGCCAGCATCGAAGCCGTCGTGGTCTTGCCGTGTGTGCCCGCCACCGCCAGCACCCACTTGTCGCGCAGCACGTTTTCCGCCAGCCACTGCGGGCCGGAAATGTACGGCAGCCCGCGATTGAGGATTTCCTCCATCAACGGTTGCTTGCCACGCGACACCACATTGCCGACCACATAAATATCCGGATCGAGATTGACCTGATCCGCGTCAAAGCCTTCAATCAGATCAATGCCCAGCGCACGCAACTGATCGGACATGGGCGGATAAACATTCGCGTCGCAACCCGTAACACGATGCCCCGCCTCTCTGGCGATGGCCGCAATGCCGCCCATGAAAGTGCCGCAAATGCCGAGGATGTGGATGTGCATGGAACGCGCTGGAAAAGCAAAACCTGAATTATACGGGTTGGGGACAGCCTGGCCATTCAGCCTTATGCCGGATGACTGCCGGGCAACCAGGGTAATGGTTGAGACGCTGGCTTAACTTGCGCCCGCGTTTTTAAGGTCGGCCTAAAAAACGCTACCCAGAAAGAGCCATTGCTTAAGCCTGGTTACGCAGTTTTAGCTTGATATAGGCAGCGTATCGGAATAAATTTCATGTCGTTTTATTGCGTTAGGCGTATGCGGCACCGCCTTCAAATGCCGCAGCAAAAGGAGCTATTACATGAAAATGTTACTTACAGTCGAATTCCCGCTTGAGCCTTTCAACTCACTCGTCAGAAGCGGAAAGGCGGGTGAGACCCTTGGGCGCATCCTCGAAACCATCAAGCCGGAGACAGCCTACCTCACAGAGCAGGACGGGAAACGCGGCGGTATCTTCGTGATTAATGTAAACAACTCATCGGATATCCCCTTCTTTGCAGAGCCATTCTTTCTCAACTTCGATGCCAGTTGTAAATTCCGCATTCTGATGAGCCCAGAAGATTTACAGAATGCTGGCCTGGAGGAGCTCGGCAAGAAATGGGGGTGAAATACGCCTAACGACCCTGCGGTCAAGCGGGACGCGCTAAAGTGCGCCCCTTTCCATTCGTTAGGCGTATGCGGCATCGCCTTCAAATGCCGTAGCAAAGGAAGCCACCACATGAAAAACACCCTCAAACTCGCATCGAGTTTTTGTCAAATAGCTTGGGTTGTAAAAGATGTAGCGGCTGCGGAAAAATTCTTCATTGAAACCATGGGCATTGAGAAATTTCTTCGCATGGAAAATCTCAGCGCGAAAGACACGGAAGGAACCTATCTTGGAAAGCCTGCCGACTGGGTATTCAATCTGTATATCGCCTATGCAGGCGACGTGCAGATTGAATTGATTCAGCCAGTCTCGGGCGCCAGCATGTTCGATCAGTCGTTGAAAATGCATGATGCCGCCGTGCAGCATATTGCCTATTGGCTTGATGATTCTGAATACGATGCGGCCGCCCAACACATGGAGGAATCTGGTTATCCGCTCATTCAGAGTTTCAAACTGCCCATCTTGCGTGTTGGTTATTTCGATACACGTTCGGTGATTGGAGTCGTTACCGAGATTGTTGGCTCTAGTGAAGAAGGGCATGAATTCCGTCGAAATCTCAAATCTGGAAATTTTTGAAGAATAAAAGATTCCCGGCTCGAATTGTTTTCCACCAAACTCAGGTGACAGCCAGCATCAAATGCCCAAGCGGTTGTTTCGCCGGTTTGATCTTGAGCTTTTCTGCGTTGGGCAGCCCCAGATCGGCAAACACATTGCCAGAACCGGTTTCGATCTCAACACCATCAATGATTCTGTTTTTCCAGTAGTGTCCGGTTAAATTGAGTTAAGCAAGCTGTAAGGCCAAGATCGATGCGGGTTTCGAGCGATTCACGGGTGTCCACGATTTGAATTTACGCTTCAATGAACCACCTTTATAAATCAATAAGTTACGGGCGATAAAATGCTGTTTTTCCATTTAACCGGACAGCAGTGCTGTTTTTCATCTCTCAACTCCTTGTCCAGCGCTTCAGCCACTTTTAGGCGGGCGCGAATAACACCCATGTCCTCATTCGGGCTTTACTGCCTGACCGGTTTTTTCCCCAGCTTGCGTTGCAAGGTGCGGCGATGCATGTTCAGCGCCCGGGCGGTGGCGGAGATGTTGCCGTCGCGATCACTCAGCACGCGCTGGATGTGTTCCCATTCCAGCCGTTCTACCGATAGCGGCTGGTCAGCGGCGGCAATATCCGGGTTGGCCTGTTGGTTGCCCAGCGCGGCGAGAATTTCGGCCACGGTGGCGGGTTTGGGCAGGTAGTTGGTGGCACCGAGTTTGACGGCTTCGACGGCGGTCTGGATGCTGGCGTAGCCGGTCAGCATGAGGATGCGTAGTTCGGGGTGCAGGGCTTTAAGCTGCGGGATGAGTGCCAGACTGGTTTCGCCGGACAGTTTCAAGTCCAGCACGGCGGCTTTATATGCATGGGTTTGAGCCAGCGCCAGCGCGTCGTGGCTGTTGCTGGCGGACTGTACTGCTATGCCGTGATTGCGCAGGGCGGCGGTTAGCACGCGGGCGAAGATTTCGTCGTCTTCAACGATCAAAAGCGGCGACAGGTTGCTCGTCATACCCGCAAACTTTTTAATGGCAACCACACGGACACGCGCGAGCCGCCGCCTTCGCGTTCCGACAATGTGACCTGTCCGCCCAGATGTTCGATGCTGGCGTTGGACAGGAACAGGCCGATGCCCAGACCATTTTTGCTGGAGTGGCCAGGTTGTGCCAGTGCGCCCAGTGCGGGCGCGGGGCCTGCGCCGCGGTCGAGAATGTCGATTTGCAAACCTGCGTTGGCGATTTCCCCTTGCATGGA